>CAZPFM010000008.1:0-16098 GCA_964585845.1 uncultured Bacteriovorax sp. | reverse complement strand
CCACAGCTCATGTGCCCCGGGAAACGAATCCCTGGAGTAAAGCGGAAGACACCACAAGCAAAAGCACCATACTTCTGAAACCAGGAATTGATGGTGTCATAGCCCTTACCAGCGACCTGCTTTTTAAAAAACTTGGTTTTGATAATCCGGGCGCCGAAGAAGCGCCCTAAGAAGTAGACGATGAGGTCAGAGCCAAAGACTGCGAGGAAGGCCACGCCACAGAGGATGGGAAGATTAACTCCCTCTGCTCCAGGATAGGGCGGTGGAAAATTTTCCGGGTGGTGAGCGGCATTGGCCACGAGACCAGCAGAAACAAGAACGACTTCCTCCGGAACTGGAAATCCGAAGGAGCTAGCGAACATAAAAATGGTGAGGAATCCGTAGACGTATTCCGGCCGATAAACGTATTCGCCGAAAAACGCCATGATGGACGCTTCATCAAAGGAAATCATGAGAGAAATTTTAAGGTCTCTCCCCTCTCATGGGAAGGAAAAAGGGGATGATTAGTAATCCGACAAAAGTTCTCGAGGTTTCGCTCTCACGGCGCGCCAAGAAGAGAGAGTCAATGTCAGTAAACAAAGGATACTTAGTAGCACCATGGGGATGAGCATGCGACTGGCATCAATATCAAAGGAGAGTTTAAAAATTTCTAATCCCAAAACATTGGCCATGAGCCATCCCAGGGAGAATCCCAGAAGAACACTCACAAAAAACAATGATCCGAATTCGATAAATAAATACAGGAGAAGACGTCCCTGAGTGAAGCCAAGACTCTTTAAAAGAGCGAGATCATAGTGACGGCGGTAAACCTGATCATGAATAAGTCCGTAGAGAATCACAACTCCTACAAAGAGACTCAGCCATGAAATGAGCTCAATGGCCTGCCGGGACTGCTCAAAGATACCTGAAAGTTTTTTAATGAGCTCTTCCACATCAATAAAAGAAATATTGGGAAACCGGGACACTACCTCCCGCTGGAACTCTGTCTTCGAGCCCGCAAAGGTATTAGGGAGAACAGCTAGAAAGTTTTTCGGAGCACCCTCAAGATAGCCCGGGGCGACGGTGAGAAAGAAGTTGGGATAAAAACTTGTCCAGCGGATCTCTTTGATGTTTTGGACATGGCCTTCAAATTCCACACCCTGGACATCAAAGGTCAGTTTGTCACCAAGAGAAATTCCCATTCGCTGAGCCCAGCGCTTTTCCACCGAAACCGGGGCGATGTCCGGGTCACTCGAATCCGGAAAGGGTTTACCCTCAATGATTTTCTCCG
Organism: uncultured Bacteriovorax sp.; assembly: GCA_964585845.1. Lineage (GTDB taxonomy): Bacteria > Bdellovibrionota > Bacteriovoracia > Bacteriovoracales > Bacteriovoracaceae > Peredibacter. The sequence goes on along the minus strand of CAZPFM010000008.1, from coordinate 14,828 downwards.
CATCACTGAGCCTCTCACGGTAGGTGAGGTTCACAGCATTGTCTTTAAGCCGAGGATCATCCGAGTCATCCCGGGAGCGCATGGAAAATGAACTCTTCTTTTTTTCAAACTTCTTTCCATTGAGTTTCTCCAACCGGGCCCGGATCATGGGAGTCAGGGCCTCAAGAGGTGTCCCCTTCTTATCAGCAAAATCCACCAATTCCAGGGCCTGATCCTCCTGGATATCAAAAAGAAAAAGACTGGGCTTGGTGGCCGAAAGAGCAAGCTCTCCCTGAATCTTATGATCTAATTGAAGAACAAAGGAAATGAGAGTGGCGCCAAGAGAGAGTGAGAGAAAACTCATGGTGAGCTTGTGTCCAGAACGCATGATTCCCCTAAGGGCCACACCAGACTCGACACTTGGGAAAAGAAGCCCCCTTCCCTTTGTGAGTCGACGAAGCCACCACTGAAGACCCAGAACAAAGAGAGTGGAAAAAAGAAAAACCATCACCAGAGAGAAAAAGAAAAGTGACCCCGTCCAGGTGTTCTGTGCGAGGTAAATTGAAATAAGAGCAATCCCCAGAGTAAAGGGAATGAAATCGAAGAATCGAAATCTTCCAAGCGAGGTCTTCTGAGACTTCAGTTGTCGCCCCAGGCTCGCTCGCCCCAGACCGAAGAAAAGCGGAACTAAAATGGTGAGGGCCAGAAGATAAAGAATCGGAATAGTGCCGGCCACATTGGAGAGATCCGCCGAGCCGGGAAGATCGATCCCGATTCGAGAAGAGATAAAGGGTGCAAAACTCTCATACAAAGGGAGAAGGATAAGAAGATCGATCCCGATCACCAGAATAAAGACCAGAGTGAATTGAAGCAGCACTCCCCTGACGATCTCAAACTTTGAAAGACCAAAGAGATGAAGGAGGGAGAGATCTTTAAGTCGGGACTGAAGATGGGATTGATAGAGATAGAAAACACCAATGAGGGAAAGGATAAGTCCAATAAGACTTGAAAGAGACATGAAGCTAGTGATGATGGAAATCATCCGGGCGCTTTGCTCACTTGTATCCTGAGGGAAACTGAGTTTCAGGGAAGGATCAGGAAATTTTCGGTAGATCTCCTGCTCAAGCTCTTCCTTATTCACCGAATCATCCAGACGGAAATGAAAGGCAAAGTTCCCCGTGGTCCCAAGGGTAATGAGCCCACTTTCTTTAAGATCTTTCAGAGGAAGATAGATGCGTGGTGCCAGCGAGAATCCCCGGAAGCCTTGTGAAGGATCTTCGGAGATGACCGTGGCCACCCTGCGCTTAAGGTTTCCGATGATGAGTTCATCGCCGGTACTTATCCCCCAAAGGAGGGCCAGATCTTTTGAGATGGAGAGCTCGTTATGATTAAACTCCCCTTCCTGCGTCTTGATTGTTCCGTAAAAGGGATAATTCTCTTCAATCCCTCTGATCTCCACTAGTCGAGACTGTCCTGAGGCCGGGTGCTGGGCCATGGAGTAGATATCCATCAGCTCATAGCTCGCCTTAGATTTTGGCTGAAAAAACTCACGGATATCCTGAGTGACTTCCTGAGGAATTTCACGCCGGGAAGAGAGTGCGACATCAGAGCTTAAGAGTTCATGGGCATTCTGGGAGAGCCTTTCTCGCACTTCCCCGGAGACAAGATGGATCCCGAGAATGCCTCCGGTTCCCAGAGTCAGAGTCAGAACAAGAAGAAAAAAGAAAAAAGGGTATCTCTTAAATTCCTTAAGAAGAAAAAAGCGCAGGATCAAACAAGGCTCCCGTGCTCCAGATGAATCGTTCTTGAGCATCTCGAAGCAAGATCCGGATCATGGGTCACCAGAACAAGAGTTGTCTTCGTTTCCTTAACAAGATCGAATAGAAGGTCCATGACCTTTTCTCCGGTTTCCTCATCAAGGTTTCCACTGGGCTCATCTGCAAAAAGAAGTTTGGGCTTAGGCCCTAGGGCCCGGGCAATGGCCACACGCTGACTTTCCCCGCCGGAGAGTTCCGACGGAAGATGCTCCTTGCGCTCGAATAATCCCACTGCCTGAAGAAGTCTTTGGGCTTCTTCCATGGCATTTTTTTTCTTAAGAAGCTCCATGGGAAGAAGTACATTTTCCAATGCGGTGAGTGTGGAAATGAGATGAAACTGTTGAAAAACGATTCCGATATTGGCCGCGCGAAATTCTGTCAGCTCTCTTTCTGAGAGACTCGTGATCTTTCGCTCATCAATGCTGATCACTCCCTCATCCGGGGACTCCAGCCCCGCCAGAAGAGAGAGAAGGGTCGATTTTCCCGAACCGGATTTTCCAACGAGGGCCACGGTCTCACCTGAAGCGATCTCAAAGTCGATACCTTTTAAGACTTCAAGCTTCCCCTTCCCTTCACCAAAACTTTTTCGGATTCCCTGAACGCGCATCATAGTTTTGGCTCCAGGTACTTAATAACTGTTTTTGCCATGATCTTATGTCCCGCTGGATTGGGGTGGATGCCATCGGTGAGATTCAGTTCTTTCACTGTCGCCACATTTTCTAAAAGAAAAGGGATTAAGGTGAGTTCATACTTTTTAGCTAATTTTGGATAAAGAGCTCGAAACTCTTTGCGGTACTTATCACCGTAGTTAGATGGAATCTCCATTCCAGCGATGATGACCTCAATGTCCTTTGATTTTGCCTTTTCGATCACCTGAGACAAATTCTTCTCGGCTTCAGAAACCTTAAGGCCCCTGAGTCCATCGTTGGCCCCCAGAGCGAGGATCATGATCTCTGGTTTGGCCTTCAGGTACCAGTCTAGTCTCTTCATGGCCGAAGCAGTGGTGGCCCCACTCACTCCTCCATTAATAACCTTAATATCAGGATGTTTCTTTTTAAGTTCTTCTTCAATGAGATGAGGAAAAGCCTCTTCTTTAGCCAGACGATACCCTTCTGTCAGAGAGTCACCAAGGATCAGAACAGTCTTGGCATTAATGAGTCCCGAAAAAAGAAGGAAAGAAAAAACAAAAAGAAATCTCATGTCTTCTTCCTAAAAAACTGCTGATACTTAAAAGGTCTGATGGCAAAGGAGAGCCACAGGGCCGGGGCCGCAAAAGGGGCCACAAGAGAGGGAGAGCATGTGTAAGTGATATCATCGATGATCTTACAGGAATTCTCTGAGATCTTTTTCACAGTGTGAACATGTCTCCAGGCCGATATCGGCCAGGGAGTCTTTTTCCCTTCGTCCACAAAGTACCAGCTATCCGCGTCTCCGCCATCCTCTGTGATGAGACTAATCCACTGCTGCTTTTTTCCAAGAGTATGAAGCTTAAGATGAACCTCATCTCCTTTTTTACATCCATCGAATCTCTCAATGTCCACCGTCACCCCCGGGGGCTTAAGGTAAGCGAAGAGTTCTTCATTGAAGTGATCCCGGACGACTTCAAAAGGTTGCTCGATCGTTGTTTCAAAAAATATTTTCATTTCTTCTTCTTTAGTTCTTCGATCTCTTTTTTTAAAAGAACGAGTTCTGTTTTAAGCATATTGATTTCGCCATGAAGCTTATTGATCTCTTTGACATTAAGGTCGACGCGCTCCACCTGGTTATTTCCTTCGAAGCTTTCGTTTTTAAAATAAGGCTGATTTTCCTTAGTGAGATAGCCATAGTCCTTTGTCTCAAAGGCAAAAGACAGAGTGGGCAAAAGCAGACCAAAAAAAATGAGTTTCATGGATTCTCCCTGGAGAGACAACAATTTACACCAATATCAATGACAGTTGAAGAGTTTGCCGGGTGAGTCATCGTCAATTCAGATCACTCAGGCTAGAATTTAACAAATGTCTAAAGGTCAATCACCCTCAGATTATTCTCTTCTGGCCCCCTTCTACGATCTTCTCTTCGATCGTCCCCTTTCTGAGGGCCATGCCCGCATCGGAGAACTTCTCTCCGAGGAAGCTCTTCAACACCCGAAACTCAAGGTTTTAGAAATTGGGGTGGGCTCTGGTCTTATCCTGAACCGACTCCCTGCGGGAGTGGACTATACGGGTATTGATGTGAATGAAAAGATGCTTGATCTTGCCCGACAAAAGGCAAAAAGACTTAAGCTTGAAAAGAGAGTTCACCTCTCCAATATGGATGCGGAAAACTTAAGTCTAGAGGATCAGAGTTTTGATTTAGTCATCGCTCCCTCTGTGCTTTCGGCCATGGGAGATCCAGCCAAGGCCTTTGAGGAGATGATCCGCGTGACTAAGGTTAGAGGAAAAATTGCCATTGTGGTAAACCTCCGGGATGCGGGACTTCGCTCTAAGCTCGTTCGTCCCTTCGACCCTCTTACAAGAAAGTTCATCGGCTTTCGCCTGGACTTAACCCGCAAGCATTTTCTTAACCGGGGGCTCACTCTCCTGGAGGATAGGCCCGTTAACAAGCTCTTCGGATTTTCTCTGAGTAGCTTTTTACTTTTTGAGAAAAAATGAAAAAGACTATTTCTGTTATGGGTCTTGGTTACCTGGGATACCCCCTGGCTCAGGATCTTTTAAAACTTGGTCACAGGGTTAAGGGAACAACGAGAACTCCTGAAAAGAAAAAGAAATTTGATGATGAGGGAATAGTCTGCGAAATCCTCAATCCTTCAACCCTCCCATCAAAAGATTTTCTGGAAGCGGACGTCCTCATCCTGAACATCCCTCCCTTTGAAGAGCAGCCCGAATGGTTTAAGAGCTGGGATTGGGATTATTCAAAGAGAATCATCTTTGTGAGTTCCACTTCAGTTTATTGCGCCTCTTCTGGAATAGTGAGCGAAGATTCAAAGCGTGAAGCAGGAATACTTTCTCTGGAAGAAGATTTTTTTATTCAGCACTTCCCAAGCCACATGATCCTCCGGGCCGGAGGTATCCTGGGTCCGGGTCGTCATCCAGGCCGAATCCTCTCCGGGCGAGAGAATCTCTCTAAAGGCAATCATCCAGTGAATCTCATTCATGTGGATGATCTTCGCGGAATCATCTTAAGTCTCATTGACTCTGAGAATTCAGGTGTTTTGAATGTGGTTTCAGATGAGCATCACTCACGAAAAGAGTTTTACCAGGATTTCTGTAAAAGGCATGGGCTGCCCCTGCCTCTCTTTGATGAAAGAGATAAGTCGGAAGGAAAAACTGTTTCCAACACCCGCTTAAAGAAATCCTATCAGCTTAAGTGGCCTACAATTTTTGGAAAAGATCCTTAATCTCTTTCTCATTAAGAAGTGAGCCGTCGATTCCCTTCTCTTTTAAAAACTCTGGAGAATACATCTTCGAAGCGGCCCTCTCTCCTCCATCACAGAGTAGAGTGATAATCCGTTGACCTGGACCATGTTTTAAAGCCGTGTAGAAGGCACCGGCCAGATTGAGCATAGATGACATACCGATAACGAGTCCCTCTTTCTCCCGGACAAACATGGCCAGAGATGTGATGAGTTGATCATCGATAGTGAGGCATTCATCCTGCTTAATGATATTAAAATTGTCATGAAGTCTTGTGATTCCTACTCCTTCGGTCATGGTGTAGCGGCCATCAGAGTCAAAACTTCCATGGTCAAAAAATGACTTAATACCGGAGCCCACTGGATCAGGCATAATGAATTTAATGGAAGGATTTTTTTCCTTCATGAATTTTGAGACACCTGCGGCCGTTCCACCAGAACCTGCTGCCACGACGACGGCATCGATCTTGCCACCCATCTGCTCATACATCTCAGGACCAGTTGTTTCGTAATGAGAAAGATAGTTATCCGGATTATCAAACTGATTGGACCACCAGTACTCAGGATTTGAGGTCCCGATTTTTTTACCGACTTTAAAAAAGTGTCGGTCATCGGAAAAAGGAACCGCGGCTGTTTCGACGATCTCAGCACCATAGAGTTTTAAGATTTTATGCTTTTCCGGTGCCATTCCTTCGGGGAGGACGACGATGGTTTTATGGCCTAGGGCCTGTCCTACCATCGCTAAACCAATTCCCGTGTTCCCGGCAGTTCCTTCGACGATCTTCATTCCTGGCCGAAGATCCCCTCTCACGATCGCTTCCACCACCATCCGCAGAGCAGGTCGGTCTTTGACTGTTCCACCTGGATTGAGGTTCTCGCATTTCATAAAAATTTCGCAGCCAGTGAGAGCACTTAAGCTTTGAACTTTAATGACAGGAGTATTTCCGATAACTTGAAGAAGACCGGTGCTTTTAAGCTTCGAGCGAAGATCCATTGAACTTTTCCCATGATTTAAGGTAACTTATTGACATTACTCTACGATAAAAGGTCCCACATGTCTCTTAAACTTGCCGAATATCTCCAAAAAGAACGTCACGAAACCGTGACTCTTAATCTAAATATCAAGGAGATCCGTGAATCTGTGGATGAAATCATAGGACTTCTTTATCCCCAGAGACAAATCGAATGCCCTGAGGGCCTTAAGGCCCGGGTGACCAAGCTTAAAGAGCGGTTTCTGCAATATTTTGAAAGCGTATCGGCACTTGCGCCGAAAAATGAAGCAAGTGCGGAATCCAGACTCGAGAAATTCTTCGATTCATTTCCAGAAGTGGCCGAGATGCTCGACACCGATGTGGATGCAGCTTTTTCCGGAGATCCGGCGGCCTATAGTCGGGAAGAAATCATTCTGACCTATCCAGGATTCTACGCTGTCTGCGTCTATCGCCTCGCCCATGTTCTCTATCAACTTCAACTTCCCCTGCTCCCCCGCCTGATGTGCGAGTACGCCCATGAGAAAACAGGAATTGATATCAATCCAGGTGCAAAAATCGGTGAGAGTTTTTTCATCGACCACGGAACAGGTGTGGTGATCGGAGAGACTTCCATCATCGGGAAGAATGTGAAGATCTACCAAGGTGTGACCTTGGGTGCTTTAAGTGTGAAAAAGAAACTTCAAAGTAAGAAGCGTCACCCTACGATCGAAGATGACGTGGTGATTTATGCCAATTCCACCATCCTCGGGGGTGAGACAGTCATCGGCGCGGGCTCAGTCATCGGCGGGAATACCTGGCTCACAGAGAGCATCCCACCGGGTTCAGTGGCCCTCAATCAGCAAAAAATTTCTCTGGGGAATAAGTAATGGAGATCGACGCACAAAAAATTTCAAAATGGATCGAGGAAAAAAAGGATTTCAACTTTCTCGATGTGCGCTTTGCCGAAGAGCGGGAGATTGCCTCTCTTGGCGGACTGTTCATCCCACTTCCGGACCTTGAATCACGTTTTGAGGAGCTTCCTCGCGATAAAAAACCCCTCATCGTCTACTGCCACCATGGAGTACGGAGCTTACACGCCACGCAGTTTTTGAAATACCACGGCTTTGACGCTCTTTCTCTTCGTGGGGGCATCGATCTCTGGAGCCGGGAGATTGACCCGAAGATCCCCCGCTATTAAACTAATCTCAGGAGAAAATTATGGGCTATATCACAAACCGCGTTCTTGGAGTTCTCTTCGTTGGTACAGCGATCATCCTTGCCATCTGGTTTATGGTCGGCGTTCCCCTCAACTTCATCATGTAAAAAAAAAGGCTCACTCGGAGCCTTTTTATTAAAAAATCTCTTTTCTCTTTTTAAGTAACATCTCCGCCTTCTTCTGCTCCAGGAAATTCTCCGGGGCTATTTCCTTAGGTCCTGAAATAGGTGCGGCCACCACTTCTTCCAGCGTTTGTTTAAAACTCTTCTCATCGTCTTTTTCCACGTAATACTGCTCGGCCTTAGCAACCTTAGTACCGATGTATTCCGGGTAAAGGCTCTGGGCCTTCTCGAAGTACTCTTTACTTTTTTTCATGTCACCACCAACGATTCCAGGAGCAAGAGCGTAGAAGCCTGCCCAGAACCGGTAGACCGCACCGTAGAAGTAATCCGGCTGGTGCTCTTCAACTTTCTTAACCAGAGCGAGCATAGGATCCTTGTACTCTAAAGAAGACATCACCCCATTCATGGCTGACCAGCGTCCAATGGCCGCGGCCGTCCAGAAGGCGGCCGGAGCATCTTCTTTATTCAACTTGGAAGCTGCTTTTTGTAGATCCCCATCTGCGTGTTTTTTAAATTCATTATTTAAAGAGAGTGCTTTAAGTCCGAAGTCCTTGGACTTTTCGTAAGCAGCTTTCTTTTCTGATTCATTATCAAGGGTCAGCTCCCCTTTTAAAAAGTAACCGCGAGAAAGATAAACGAGAATATCCCGGTCCTGAGGTGTCTTTCGGTAAAGAGCGTCCATGTGAATGAGGCACTCTTTGAGGGAATCAATATCTGCGCGCTTTTCCCAGAGTTTTTGAACGTACTCAGGAAGCTGAGCCGCGGAGAGATTGGTAGACACAAATAAAACAACAAGAGCGAGAAACTTCATGATCTTTTCCTTCCTAGAAGAGTTCTTTGATATTTTTCAGGAGACGCTGGGCTTTTTGTTTTTCTAATCTATTTTCTGGCTGAATTTCCTTCGGACCTTCCGGTGCTGCGATGGCTTCATTCAGGACCTTTTCGAATTCTTTTTTTTCATCTTCTTCCACAAGATAGGTTTCCGCGTAGAAAACCTTTGTGGCCACATACTCCGGGGCCATCTCCATGGCCTTCTGGAAATTCTTCTTACTCTTTTTCATATCCCCGCCCACAAATCCTGGGGCAAGAGCGTAGAAGCCCCCCCAAAAGCGCGGAACGGCCCCGTACATATAATCCGGCTTAAGCTCTTCCACCCGGCGGATCATGGCGAGCATCTGATCTTTGTATTTAAGAGAAGACATGATGCCGTTGAGTTTGGACCATTTTCCAATGGAAGCCGCTGTCCAGAAAGCTAGAGGAGCGCCCTCTTCGTTGATCTTCGTGATGGCCTTTTCAATCTTATCATTTTTAAGTTCAGCAAATTCTGGATTCACTTCCAGACCTTTAAAGCCATAGTTTTTGGACTTTTCGAACATCTTCATTTTCTCATCTTTCCCTTCCGTATGATACTCGGCCATGAGGAAGTAGCCCCGGGAGAGATAAAGAAGGATTTCACGATCCTTTGGGGAAGCCTCGTGAAGTTTTTCAAACTCGGTCAGGGCCGACCTTAGACTTTCTGGCTCATCTCTTTTCTCCCAGTCTTTGAGGGCCTGGGCCATGTCCGCCCTGGCAAGTGAAGGAAGGATGAGGAGAAAGAAAAATAGGAAGCGCATGCTTGAGCCTTTTTTTGTGAGATAGGAATATGATAACATTTTTCAAGATGGAAGAACGGGCGAAAATTATGACTCAGAAAATCATGGTGCTGAACGCTCAGGATCTTTTCCTTTTTATGGATAAGCATGATGGCTCATCTATTGAAAATTTAAATGAACAAAAATGGCAGCTCATCACAGCAAGCCTCTTTGCCAACAAATCTAAAGAAAAATGTCATCGTTTGGCACTCTCCATCAAGGAAAGCAATGCCGATATTGTCATGATGACGGAGATAGCCGGTAAAGAGTCCTTAACTAATTTTTCCACTTACTTTCTTAATGATGAGTATGAAGCCTTAAGTCTCCCTTCTAACTCCGATCGTGGGATCGATCTGGGCTATCTGGTGAAAAAAAGTCTTAACTATGAATTGAAACTCAAAAGCTACATCGATCATCCCCTCGATGAAACTGGTATTCGTTTTTCCCGGGATGTGCTCCAACTCGAAGTGCGAGAAAACGAGAAGCTGAAATTCATCTTGCTCCTCGTTCACATTAAATCCAAACTCGATCTGAAGAAAAAGGATTTCGAAGGCCGCACCAGACGCACCCTAGAAGTAAAGGCCCTGATCGATATTTATGAGAGGCTTCTCTCCCAGGGTGTGCCGGTCTTGATCGGCGGAGACTTTAATGGTCACGCCGGAGAAAAAGAAACCGAAGAAGAGTTCCGGGCCATCTATGAGCGCACGGATCTGAAAGATGTGGCCCTGCTGGCAGAGATTCCGGAAGAAGACCGCTTCAGCTACATCTACTTCACCCGCGGAGGGAACCGCTTCGTCCAACAAATCGACTATCTCTTTATTTCTGAGAAATACGCTCACCTCATTGATAAAGAGGAGTGCTACTTCCCTCGCTATAAGACTGAGACCGGGGCACCCCTCCCCATCCCGAAGTCATATGAGCAAAAAAACACCCTTCCCTCCGATCATTACCCCTTTTTAGGCACCTTTCGCCTCTAAGTGCTCATTTTTGCGAAGCAGTAGAACCAATAAGAATTTGCCTTTTTCATGAGTTATGCTATTTTAGCCAAAACTTTTTAGCCCTAAACTTTTAGAGAGGATGCATGGCCTACCAAAATAACAAAGAACCTAAAGAAAACATTCGCATTGATATTACGGATGGATTCGCTGTTGAACGAGCGCTGAAGAAATTTAAGCGTCTTTGTGATGCTGCTGGGATTGTTAAAGAGTACCGTGCCCGCGAGCACTACGAGAAGCCGTCTGTGAAGAACAAGCTTAAGCTCGAAGCCGCTGAGAAGCGCAGAAAGAAAAGTCTTTCTAAGTCTGGACGTGGATCTAAGAAGCTCTAATTTTTTTTAAATTCTAATCTGATCAAAGCCTCATCTGAAAAGATGGGTTTTTTTTTTACCCTTAAATGTCTTGAGGCGAACGGATATTCACTCCGGCAGAGAAATCTTTCGCTTCTCCAACTATCTGCTCAGCAAGTCGAGATACCTCAGTCCCAATTTTCTGCTTAACTGTATTCGGAAGAAATGGTGAGATCAGTCGATAGGCCTTTATGGCAATCTCTTCGGCCATTCTTTTGTCATCTCTCTCTCCTACCAAGAGGGCGGGTCTAAAGATCGTGAGCGCTGGCAGACCAAGATCCTCCAAAGCTTTTTCTACCTCACCCTTCACTCGCGGATAGAAAAAAAGTGAGTCAGAGTTCGCCCCCTGTGCAGAGACAAGGATGAATTTCTTTGCTCCATTTGCTTTAGCCGTCTGACCAAGTTCTACCACCCCATCAAAATCGACTTTCCGAAAACTCTCTTTGGATCCCGCCTTCTTAATTGTCGTCCCAAGACAGGAAATGAAAACATCTCCCTGAAGCTCATCTTGGTGACTTTTAAGTTCATCGAGGTTCCCTAAAATGACTTTGAGCCGAGGATGACTTTGTTCCAGAGGCTTCCGGGAGTAGACAGTGATTTTACTGAATGATGAATCTTTCAGAAGAAGCTCCTGAACCTCTCCACCGACTAGACCTGTGGCACCAGCGAGAACGACTTTCATATGAATTCACCTTTGAAGTTTTTCAATCCGACTCACGCATTTCAAAGCCAAAAAAAAACCCTCGTGATAGAGGGGTTTCAACGCACTGAAAATCTTCGGTCTAGCAAACCGGGTTTTAGGGGCGATCATAGATTAGCACATTTCGATTTTTAAGAGAAGCGAAGAGCTCCTTTGGCCAATGGGGAGAAGCAATTCTCCCCTTTTTTAAAATAAGCCACCCTTCCCTGGGTGGCATTAGTTAAGCTATTTATGAAGGTCGAGTCGAGTCTTCTTCTGATTCAACCGATAGATCGCTAGATCCAGCGCCCGCTTCTCACGAGCTGATGGGGCATGTGATTCATAATCAAGTCTCACTTCATCTTCTTCGGCCTGCATGGCCATTAGTCCCATCATAGAACTCGCATCATCCTGCTGTGGGAAGACGGCCTGGGAAACATCGGCGATGAGAGCAATTCCGTTTTGCCCGGCTCGTCCGGTGAAAATTCCGGCAGTCGCGATGATGTTGTTTCCAACATTCAGGACCGGAAAGAGATTAAGTCCTGGAAGGTTTGCCCCAATGGCATCGAAGGGGGCAATAGGAATCGCCACACCAAGAGCGGCAACTCTGTTTCCAAGAGCGAGATAAAGCTGAGCCCCTCCCGGAAGTCTCACACTGACTGCTTGGTTATTTGCAATGAGTGGAACCATATTCCCGTTCGGGAGCTGAACACTTCCAGTGTTAAGCCCAGAGAGTTCAGAAACATTCACAGAAATTTTCAAAAGATTCTTTCCGCCAAGAACCGGAACGAGTTCCACCTGCCCGATCGGCGTCTGGCCATGGGGATGAATGATGGGAATTGTTGCTGCTGGAAAGCTCATGGCCCCGAGATTCATCTCGGCCGAAATCGCAACCATGAGGTCATCATTGACCGTGGAGCTTTCAACCTTAATGTCTTTGAGAACCTGAGGACCTTGTGAGCCACAAGAGACGAGAAGAGACAGGGTCACGGTGGTGACCATTAGTGAGATCCATTTTTTCATGCATTTACCCGAAAGAGACTTAGTCTCCGGATGATTCCAATCTTACTTTCAACTCACGTGCAGCAGCTAAAAACGTCCAACCGTATGATTAAAATCGATGATGTGCCGAGTCATTTTAGCAATCTCCGCATAATTTGCAAGTAAATTGTTGAGTGGACAAATAAGACTTATGCTTGGCATCTTTAAGTCCATGAAAGAAGTGAATTTTTATTTCGATTTCCTCTCTCCCTTTAGCTATCTCGCTTGGAGAAATTCTCAAAAAACTCTCGCTCAATATGAGATCCGGTATAAACCGGTGCCCTTGGGTCCTCTCTTGAATCACTGGGAGATTAAAGGACCAGGTGAAGTGACACCCAAAAGAGAATTCATCTTAAAGCAACTTCTCCGGCACACTAAAAGTGCAGGAATCCCCTTCACCACTCCCAAGACTCATCCTTTTAATTCCCTCTATGCCCTGAGACTTTCTCTTAAGGGAGTGGCAGGGCGCGATCAGGAAAAGGTCATTGCGACTCTCTGGCAGGCCGGATGGGTGGACCGAATCGATATGGGTGAACCTGAGGAGATTCTCCATGCTCTCAGAAATGCCGGACTTCCGGCCGATGAGCTCTATGAAAAAAGCTTTACCCGAGAAGCTAAGCAGGAATTAAAGGCGAATCTTAAGGAGGCCCTTGAATATGGTGTCTTCGGGGTCCCAAGTTTTGTCTCGGAGGGAGAGCTATTTTGGGGTAACGATAGCATGGAAGATTTGGTAAACTATCTGGAAGGAAAAGATCCTCTCGATCGGGCCAAGCTCGAAGACCTTCTCAGAAGTACACCCCGGGCCGCGAGCCAGGGCATTCCCTAAAGGTAATTATGTCACCACAAAAAGATAAGATCGACTTACTCACTCATCACCTCACCCGGATCATCTCCGAAACCAATGGTATCTCTATTGCTGATACCCTTGAACTTGCGGTCATGGGAGAATTTAAAGATGATCAGCCGACGATAAAAAAGTCTCTCACTGAATTCCGGAAGCTCATTTTTTCTTTTCAGAGTGACGAGGTGGAGATCAAGACTCTCCTTGCCCATCCGGTCTCCCAGGCCCTCTTCGAATTTTTTAAACGTTTCCCCATGCCCTATATCGAAGAGCATATCCATCTCACAGGCTCTCTTTCAGCGGACTTCGTTCATCCCCACCTGATGAAACTTCTCAAAGGGAAGGATCAGAAGATTTATTTTGATATCATCAATAAAGTCTACGGTAAGGGTGTGGCCGAAAAAATTGAAACCGTCGAAGACGTCGATGACCTTCTTCGTTTGAAAGACGATGAATTCTTTGACCGCTACCTCAAGATCCTCCTTCTCCCGAAACTCGTTCTCACGAGTCGTGAAATGCATGAGAAAGCGGCCTACCACATGGCCTCTGAGCTTTATCATAAATACAACGTGGGCATGCTCCGCTTAAAGTTCACACTCTCCCGAGCAACCTCGAGTGCAGATGAAATGATCCCGGGTCTCGAGAACGTGACGGAAGAAGATGTGGTTCTTGGTCTTTTCACCGGGTTCATGAAATTCAAAAATGAGCATCCCTCCTTTAACTTCGTTCTCTCCCCTTGTTTTAGGAAAGAGGCTAACTTCTTCGATGCCGAGCATTTCCCTTCGAAGAAGGAGCATTTCCTCCACCAGGTAGGGAAAATTGTGGAGATGCTGGAAAAGTACCCGCAGCTTGAGAAATACTTAAAAGAAGTGGACACCGTGGGATCAGAAAAGGATCTCTACCGGAAAGGGCATTTCATGGAAATGCAGCAAGGTTTCCGGAAGCTTCACTTTAAAGGCTTCGCTATTCGCTCCCACCACGGAGAAACCTGGCACACGCTGAAAAAAGGTGTGCAGGCGGTGGATAACTCTCTGAACATTTGGCACATCGATACCCTTGAGCATGGGCTCTCCCTGGGGATTAACCCGAACTACTACTTCCACTCTCTCTTCCTCAGAGTAGTGATGGAAAATGAGCGAGGAATGAAAGTCCACGAGGGCTCCTCTGACTGGAAGGAGCTCATGGATATGGAGTGGCGAGAGCACGAAGGCATTCGCCAGAAACTCTTCGACGGAATTCCTCTCACAAACAATGAGCAAAGAGAATTTGTGAAAGTGAAGTTTCACGCTGCCCGGGAAGTTGAGCATTATCAGCATGACGTCTTAAACCGAATGATCAATAAGGGCGTGGGTCTTATCGCGCTTCCATAGTCAAATAATAAGCTCACCAATTCATTCCGGGATTACAAGGATCATCCGTTTTCCTGGTGGGAGAAGAAGGGTCTGAAGCTTGGTGTGGGAACAGATAATTACATCACTCTTAATACCAATTACATTCAGGAACTCCTGATTCTTCTTTTCACGGATCCCGAAAACTTAAAAATCATGAAGCTTTTGATGGTCGCTACAGGTGAGACACGCAGACCGTATCTCTCGCAGCTTCTTTGGAAAATGCGGGGCGAAGGCTAGAGTCTATCTGCTAGCTTCTGACAGGACGGAACGGGGTAAGACTGCTTATACTTCCCGGCCAGAGAATTAATCTTTCGAAGATCTGAATCAAATTTTCGGGCTGCCCGCTGAAGACTGTTCTTAAGCTTGTTCTTATCAACACCTTTCCCGTAAAGGTAATCGTTGAT
>CAZPFM010000007.1:0-16123 GCA_964585845.1 uncultured Bacteriovorax sp. | reverse complement strand
GAAGGCGATTAATGATTTTTAGAATATCGTCACAGAATTTGAGTTTAAACGGAACCCTGGCGTGATCCCGCTGACCATTTGGAAAGTAGCAATTTAAGAGGAAAAAATCTTTGAGTTCGTGAATGAGAACTCTTCCTTCGTCATCGAATTCCTGTTTTTGCATGAATTTGGTGTCAAGGAATTTCTCCCGAGAAAAAGTCGCGACACCAGAATAGCCTTTTTTTTGGGCCGATGAGGCCAGGCATGTATAATGTTCATGTTCCAAGAGGGACTGCGGGAACTGCTCAATATTCGCTTTGGTCTCCTGTAGGCATAGAATATCTGGTGATTCCCGTGTGATCCAATCAGCAAACCCCTTATTTTGCACTGCTCGAATTCCATTAACGTTCCACGAAATTATCTTCATAAAAAAAAATTCCCAGTTAGTTTCAAACTCAAAAGTCCGATAGAATAAAATACAATTTTTTTTCAATGTCGAATGACATTCCAGAAAAAATGAATATTATTTTGAGTCTTGCCACTACAGATACGGAGAACACATGCGTTGCTTTAAGAACATTGCTCAGCTTATTCGCACTAAAAGAATGAATCACCCAAAAGGATATTCCCAATCAGAACTCTCCCATCTCCTCGGTTATAAAAATGGTCAATTCATTTCAAACGTTGAGCGTGCTCTTTGTAACATTCCTCTGAAGATGCTCCGTAAGGTCTCTGAGGTCCTCGACATCCCTTCCGAGGAGCTCAAGGCAGCTATCCTCAGGGATCAGGAAGAAACCCTCAATAACTACCTCTATAACCTCAAGCCAGCTGCCAAGAAAGAAAAGACGGCACTTGATGGTGTTTCAGACGATCACGGCCACTTCGGTGCGACTGGCACCGACGGAATCTAATAGAATTTTTTCTTATTTTTGAAGGGCTGGTTTAGGCCAGCCCTTTGACTCTCAGATAATCCTCGTAACTTCCCTCAGACTCTTCAGTATCCTCTTTGTACTCTTCGAAAGCTTCTTTTTGTGAATCCTTGAAGTGAGGGTCTTCGTTCTCATCAGGAGCGAATTCGGCCTGAGCGATCTCTTCCGGGTTCCAGCCGCGATTATTGGAGTAGGTGAGGTCGAGCTGGTATCGCTCGGTCTTACGCTTCTCAAGGGCTTCCCGTTGCCAAGGCTCTAGATTGCTTTCAAATCGTCGCAGATGCTCGATTGAGTCGTAGAAGTTCTTCTCGAGACGCCGAAGCTGGCGATCATCCGCGCGGTTAAAATACTCGAAGTACTTTCTGCGGGTGATGAGATGCTGTTCTAGGAGATTATCGTACTTGATAAGGACCTGGTTGGTGGTCAGTGTTCTGCCCCCGGAGCGCCGGCGCGGTCTGGAGCCTCTGGCCCGTGGTTCTGATGATTTCGGCTGGGCCTCTCTAGGGGCGCCCCCGCTGGCCGGACGGTCGCTACGGTCTCGGTTCCCGCTGCTGCGTCTTCTCCGTCGTCCACCCGGACGACCACCTGGTCTGTTGCCGGAAGATGAATTCCTGGATGATTGATTTCCCTGAGAAGGTGCGTCTGACACGAGCGAGCTCCGGATTAAAGTCTATTAAGACTTAATACTATGCGCGAGGCCCGAGATTTGTCTAGGTGAGATGAATAAAAGGGGTGAGAAAGAGCGCTCTTTCCCCTATAATATTGCCAATTCAATTCAGGAGGTTCTATGAGTCGCAAGAGAGTGAAAGTCGCAGTCACAGGTGCTGCCGGTCAGATCGGTTACGCCCTTCTTTTCCGGATCGCTTCCGGGCAAATGTTCGGTGCTGATACCGACGTAGAACTTCAGCTTCTTGAACTCGAAGCCGCGCTTCCTGCCCTGAAAGGTGTAGCGATGGAGCTCGAAGACTGTGCTTTCCCACAACTTAAAAACATCGTCATGTCCTCTGACCTCAATACGGCTTTCAAAGATGCCAACTGGGTTATCTGTGTTGGTTCTGTTCCTCGTAAAGATGGAATGGAGCGCTCTGATCTTCTTAAGATCAATGGCGGTATCTTCACTGCTCAAGGGAAAGCGATTGCAGCTTCAGCCGCTAAAGATGTTCGCGTCTTCGTTGTTGGTAATCCTTGTAACACCAATGCACTCATCGCCATGAATTCCGCCAGTGGAGTTCCATCGGATCGCTTCTTTGCCATGACCACTCTCGATGAGAACCGTGCCAAGACTCAGCTTGCTCAGAAGGCCGGAGCCGAAGTGATGAACGTGAAGAATATGACTATCTGGGGAAATCACTCAGCGACTCAGTATCCGGATTTTTTCAATGCAAAGATTGATGGAAAGGCCGTGACTGATGTGATCTCTGATACCGAATGGCTTAAAGGGGACTTCATCAAGACTGTTCAGCAGCGTGGTGCTGCGATCATTAAAGCAAGAGGCGCTTCTTCAGCTGCTTCTGCTGCCAATGCGGTCGTCGACGGAATCCGCAATCTTGTGACCGATACACCTGCTGGTGAAACCTATTCAATGTGCCTTGCCTCTAATGGCGAGTACGGCGTGGATAAAGGGCTCATCTTCTCTTACCCGTGCCGGACTGAAGGCGGAAAGGTAAGAGTCGTTGAAGGAATTGAACACAACGAATTTGGTAAGCAGAAATTCCAGGCAACACTTGAAGAACTTCGCGGCGAGCGTGATGCCGTTAAGTCTCTCGGACTCATTTAAGTTTAAGGATCGACATGGGCAATTCTCAGGAAACGGTAAAACTTTCGGGCTTCAATAATCTGACGAAGATTCTCTCGTTTAATTTCTACGATTTTAATATCGCTATGAACGAGAAGCAGAAGCAGGATTATATCAATTACATCCATACCAAGTTCAATGCCGCTAACATCCGGGACATTGCCCGTAATATTTGCAAAATCATTGAGGCCAATATCCTCACAGAGAGCATTCAGGATTATGATCCGGTGGGAGCGTCCACGATGACGCTCATGAGTGATATTAAAGGGGGAGGCTGGCAGGAGACTGTGACGGCATCCACTCCGAATGCCTCAGTAAAGATGCATCTGGATAAGTCCCACATCACGACTCACACTTATCCAGACGTCTCCGATCCGGAAGGCATTTGTACCTTCCGCCTGGACCTCGACGTTGCGACCTGTGGGGAGATCATCCCCCTGAACGCGCTTAACTATATGTTCGAAGTCTTTGAATGTGATGTGGTTTACATCGACTACGTTGTCCGTGGTTATACCCGACTTGAAAATGGTAAAAAGATCTACAACGACCACTACTTCAACTCCATCCAGGATTTCATCAAACCGGAAACTCTTGAGATGTATAAGTTCCGTCAGGATGTGAACCTGCCGAATGATAACATCTGGCAGACAAAACTCATGATTAAGCCCATGGGACCGGATAACTATCTTTTAGATCCAAAGGATGTGAACCATCCGGATATCGATAAAAAGATGGAACTTCTCCGGCAGGAAATGAAAGAAGTCTTTCACCTCAACTGACAGACAAGACCCAAATTCCTGGGAGACACTTCCTCGTCAAAGAAGCTCATGATCTGTGAGTCATAACCACTCTCATCCATAAAGATGGCCCGATCTAAGAGGATGTAGGCCTCGAGAAGCCTACCGAAGACATTGCGGATGAATCCTGCTGTGAGCATTTCCCGGATGAGCTCTTTTCGATCAAAGTCATTATAATACGCATCCAGTTCTTCTGCCGGCAAAGGAGTGATTCCTAAACGCCGAAATTGCTCTAAGGCGTAAACACTGAAGGGAGAGTCATAGAGCTTCTTGGAAGAATTCCCTAGAGTCGCCATCCCATTTCTGCCGTATTTGTCAGAGAGGAGGAGATGGAAGGCATAACGGAAATACTTCACCTTCAATTTAAAATCAAAATCCTTTTCATCTGTTTTTCGATGGGCCCTGGCCGCCAGGGTTAGTGCGAATTTATTTTGGATAATCTTTGTGGGAAGTGCCTGGGCATAAGAAGAGACATTTTGGGTGAGCACATCTTCTAGACGCTGATAGCAGCAACCGAAATTAATGAGCGAGCCAGTATTTGTTGCGACTGAGGATAGCATCTGATGAAGAGAGAGATCCCCACAGGTATGAAGGCCCAGGGACATTTTTCCAGGTCCCAGGAGTTTTCTGAATTCTTCATTCTCCAGGGCCACCCGGTGCTCATGATACTCAACCATATTCTGGCGATCCCGGGCATTTTTTCGGTGACGCTCTTTCCCTGTTGCCTGGAGAACGGGATCCATGTCCACCGAATGCATCCGGAGTTGGTATTGGTTATTCAGAGTCTGGGCCAGAGCACCGATGCCTCCACCAATATCCACCACCGCCGAGAGCTTCTGAGTTTCATAGATATGATGAATAAAAGGGGCGAGGGAGCGGATCTCGTGCTGCTTTTTTGGAATCACATACAGAAAAGTCCATGCCGACTCTGGCATAGGTGTAAACTTCGGGGCCGTCTCAAAATTTCCCAGAGCTTCTGAACGTGAGAAAAACTCCCGGAGTTCCGATGAAAGAGATAGTTTGGAATAATCCTTTTTCTCCAGGGCAATGAGATCTTCTTTATTTTTTATCTGCATGAGCTCTTCCACCCAATGAGCAGGGTAGGCGACGGTGGGTGCGGGGTAGTCGAGCATGATTTCGTTTTGCCATATTCTTTGATATGGTAAAATGAATTCTGAAATCTCTTTAAGCCGCTGGCGAAGGTCCATGATGAAACAAGATATTGCATGGCCCCCGACAAATATAAATAAGGTCGCCGTCTTTGGGATGGCCCGGTCGGGAAAATCGGCCCTGAAATTGGCCATGAATACCTTTCCCGAGGTCTTTGCAGTCAATCAGGGCAAAGTGGAGAATTGGTTCCCGACTCTTGAAGTCCAGGGGCTTTCCCGAGAAAGATGCTTTTCTCAGAATGAATTCCTTTTTGAGGACATGGACCTGATCATCCTCTCCCCCGGAATTGCCCTCTCGGTTCCTGAACTTAATAAAGCTAGAGAAAGAAGTGTTCCCATCATCTCCGAGATCGAGTTTGCCTGGCGATTTGTTCAGAACATCCCGGTTGTCGCCATCACAGGGACCAATGGAAAGACCACTACCACCACGATGATTGCCGAATTCTTAAAGAAGTCAGGAAAAAAGATTTTCTGTGGGGGAAATATTGGTATTCCTTATTCTGAAATGATTCTTTCTCAAGAGACCTTTGATCTTGCGGTGATAGAAGTTTCAAGTTTTCAGCTTGAAACGATACAGTTCTTTCATCCTAAAGTTGCCCTCATCCTCAATATCTTTCCGAATCACTCCGAGCGCTACACCTCGGTTCAGGATTACGC
The DNA here is from genome assembly GCA_964585845.1 of uncultured Bacteriovorax sp. Lineage (GTDB taxonomy): Bacteria > Bdellovibrionota > Bacteriovoracia > Bacteriovoracales > Bacteriovoracaceae > Peredibacter. The sequence goes on along the minus strand of CAZPFM010000007.1, from coordinate 10,797 downwards.
AGCTGCCAAGTACCGGCTCATTGATAATCTTAATCACGAAGATACCCTGATTCTCGGAGAGGATAATGCGTATCTGCCGAGCCTTCCAGTGACCAAGGCGAGGAAACTCCTTTTTAGGAAGGGAAGCCTTCCTCCTTCTTTCCACGAACGATTTAGCTTTAAGGACTGTCCTCTTCCCGGTGAGCACAATCAAGCCAATTTTTATGCCGCCTATCTTGCTCTGGAGTCTCTCGGGATCAAAGGACTTGAGGAAAGTTTTCAAAACTTTATTAATGAGTTTAAGGGTGTCCCTCATCGCCTGGAATTTGTGCGGGAATGGCAGGCGCTTAAGATCTACAATGATGCCAAGAGCACCAACATGCTGGCCACAACCACCGCTCTGCGGGCCTTTGAAGAGTCAAAGGATCTTTATCTTGTCCTTGGCGGAAAGATTCGGGATCCAAAAGATCTCATCCTTCCTGATCTTCTTCCATTTAAAAATAGGGTGAAAAAAATCTACTCTATTGGAGAGGCTTCAGAGAAAATTGCAAAAGATCTAGGTAAGAACTTTGAGGTGGAGGAAGTGAAGGATCTTTTGGGACTGAAGGAAGAACTTGTGCGAACGAATCCAGAAGGTGTGCTTATTTTCTCACCAGGTTTTCCATCATTTGATCAGTTTAAAAATTTTGAGGATCGGGGAGAGAAGTTTAAATCAGTGATGAGATCACTCTAGCGCTTAGAGACGTGATCGTAATAACTCTTATCGATGGAAGCAGGTGAGCGGAGATTCTCTTCTTCAGGGGTCTTCTGAGCTACGGCGGTTTCAAATGAGATCTTAGCGATGAAGAACATCATGAGCACTAAGACAATGGAACCAAATTTAATAGACATCTTTCCCCTCAATGGCATTTGTTTTCGCCACAAAAGCATTTTCGGCTAAGAGGGTCTGAATCTTTAGTTAAAAAGCAGTAAAGTTTTATTTACTTACGAATAAGATCTAAGGCCGATAGCACATCCTCTTCATCCAGGTAGGTTCCGAAGCCAAAACGAACTCTGTCTCCTCTGTAGTCGACGAGAATCTTCCGGGACTTCAAAAAGTCATGAAACTCTTTTGCTTTATCGGCATCCGGAAGACGAAAAGTTAAAAAATGCCCCTGGTTCTGAAGAGTATTCTCAAAAAGAGGCTCTAATTTCCAAGACTTAAGAATTTCCTGGGGAAAGTCAGCGATAAATTTTGCCTGAAGTCCCTGGATCTTTTGGTGGATCTTCTCTACCCCCCAGCCCAGGGCCTTTAAATGCGCCCAGACAGCATTAAAGCGGTAAAGCCCGCTAAGATCCTGAGTGGAGCCCCAGAAGGCGTCAGCGCCGGCAGGGTAGCCCACCAGTTCGGAGCCTTTCTGGGCAAGGCTTCCCATCTGAGCAAACCAACCAGTGTAGGCCGGGCGCATGGGTTTTTTAGGGATGACCATAAAGCAGGCCCCTTCCCCGGCCTGGGCGTATTTGTACCCTCCGGCCAGGTAAAAGACCTTTCCTTCCAGTCCTTCGAGGTCCGTAGGGAGGGCGCAGAAACCATGATACCCATCGATGAGCACCAGGCATTCAGGGCCCGCTGAACCCTGAAGCTGTGTGAGTTCGGGAATGGAAAGAGCGCTCCCGCTGTCGAAAAAAACCTGACTGATGTAAAAGAGATCAACTCCTTCCTCGAGAATCGTTTTAAGTTGAGATAAAAATTGATCACGATCGGTGCGCAGAAGATCGGCCTCGATCCGGATGACCTCGACACCGGGAAGCTCTTCGAGCCGGCGCAATTGCCGGGACCAGGAATGAAACTCCCCCGTGGTGGTAAGCACCCGGAGGCTTTTTCTTCCAAGAAAGGTCGAGAGAACCCGGGTGGCAAGTTCATGGGTATTAGGAGCAAAGATAATCTGCTCAGAGTCTTTAAGATTTAAAATCTCAGCGATGATCTTTTGTGATTCAGGAATGACATCAGAAAAAATCTTTTCCCACTTCCTGTCACTTAAGACGGAACAATCATCCCAGTAGCGCAGATGGGCTTCCCGGGAGACATCAGGCCAGAAGTGATGAGAGTGAGCGGCCAGGTGGATCCATCCCTCATGGCCTTTTAAAAATCTCTGGTAATGAGGCTTAAGACTTGATGGAGTCATAGAAAATATCCAATTGCTTCACAAGAGCGTGAGGCAGTTTCGGTGTTTCTGACTTCGGCACAAGGAAAGTTGCAAGATTAAAGAGATCAAGGTAGGCCCGGTTCCGCTCGGTCGTTGACTTTAAGTACTCATGACCTGAGGAGCCGCCGGTTCCGATCTTGGTGCCAAGAATTCTTTGAACCATAATGGCATGACGGTAACGCCAGGTTGTGAAGTATTCATCGATCTGAGTCAGAAGGTTTAGGATTTTAAATGGCATCTGAAGTGCGGGGTAGTCTCGGTAGAGGTAGATGAAGACGGCCGAAAGCATCGCCTTCTGTGAGAGCCGAAGCTTCCCTGAATCCTGCGCTTCTTTATATTTTTCAGTAGAGAGGAGAGTTTCAAAGGATTGTCTGGTGAGTTCAAGATTTTTTAGTTCCATCGTCTTAAGTCTCTCATCGAGACCCGGATTTTTCCGGATGATTTCTTCATCCTTATCCAGCATCACTTTTACGGCTTCCTGATATTTTTCCCAGAAGTCGAAATCTTCAAACTTACTAAAAGGCATTCTTTCAAGCCAGGCTTCGATGAGTTCGAGGACACTGACTTCACTCTCTGCTTTTTGAAGAAGTTTCAGGTCCTCTTCTTTTAATCGGGAGTTGAAGAACTGTTTTTCAACTTCCATACGGTGTTGAGGTTTGATCCCTAGAGCGGCTTCCACCAAGCGAAACTGTAGGCTCTGAAATCCGGATGCTGGAACGAGAAAGTCCCGGAACTCCATGAAGTCCAGAGTCGTCATGGTTTCCATGATCTGAATCTGATCCACAAGGATGAGCTGAATCGCCGTGACTCTGGCAAGCCTTGCTTCAACCGTCGCAAGGTCACTGGCCGGGATGTATTTTTTGGAAAGAATTTCTTTTACGGATGAAAGCTCATGAAGAACTTGTTTAAACCATAATTCATAGGTCTGATGGATGATGATGAAGAGCGTCTCGTCATGAGCAGCTTTTCCATACTTTTCACTCTCAGGGGCCTGAGCATTAAGGATTTTCCCTAGTTGGAGATAGTCTCCATAGTAGACGGGTTTTTCGATCTTCATAAAAGCCTTTCCAAGAATGGGACTTAAGGGGTATTTTAGTAAGCAATATTCGGAGATCATTGTATGAAAAAAGCATTCACTCTTTCAAATCAAACCATCAAATCCAACATCGAAGGCCTGAAAAAAGTTATGACCGAGCGTGGCCTAGATGGGATCTACATTTCAAGTTTTGATCCCTTCATCAGCGAATACGTTCCTTTACAGGACAATCATCGCTTTTATATCACAGGCTTCACTGGATCTATGGCAGAAGTGCTTGTTCCTCTTGAGGGACGGGTTCGGCTGTATGTTGATGGCCGCTATCATGAGCAAGCGGATCTCGAGGTTGACGCAAGCTTAGTTGAAGTCATGAAGGTGGGCTCTGATACCTCTACCACGGAACAGCTAGCGCAAGATGTGACCAGCTTGAACATTAAGAAATTGGGTTACGAAGCAGAGCGCACGACTCTCGGATATCTTAAACGACTTTCCAGAGCGGCAGAGACGACCATCGCTCTTTCCACATCAGATCTCGCTCAGAAAATTGACTTCGCTCCTCTTCCTACTCCGAATGAAGTAAAAATGATTAAGCGTGAGTGGCGGGGCAGAGACACGTTAGAAAAGACCCGGGCCATCCTTCAGGATGATAAGTCGGCTCATTATGTGACATCCCTTGATTCAGTCTCCTGGATCACTAATTGCCGTGGTTTTCATCTTCCTTTCTTAAGTAGCTTCTATGGAAAAGCTCTGGTGACTAAGGAAAAAGTCTACGTCTTCGTCTCTCCTGAAACTCCAATTCAGGATAAGGCAAAAAAAGAACCGGGTCTTGAGTGGATCAGCATTCCTTTTGCCAATGTTCCCGAAGAACTCGAAAAACTCCAGAACACCCTTCATCTTGAGAAGATCTTTTTTGATCCTGGGATGATAAATTCCGCGGATTTTTCCATGCTCTTAAAGACCTTTGGGACTGAGCGCCTCTCAGAGAAGCCAGGTGGTCTTTATGAATTCCAGTCTATCAAAGAACCAGTTGAACTCATGCAGATGGAAGCATCTTTTAAGAAAGCCGATCAAGCCATTTACAAGACTATTCAATGGGTGAAAGAGGGGATTCAGTCTGGAAAACGCATGACTGAACTTGACCTCTATCATGAGACTTCAAAGTCCTATCAGTCCCAGGGAGCGGTGGAGCAGAGTTTTAACACCATCGCAGGTGTGGGGCCAAATGCTTCCATTATGCACTATGGAAATCCTTCCGATGAAGTCATCATTAAAAAAACAGACATGATCCTATTGGACTCCGGAGGTTACTTCGACGGCGGTTGGGCAACTGACACCACTCGAACTTTTCTTGCCAGCACTGAAGAAGCTCCTGAACCGAAGAAAAAAGAGATGTACACTTTAGTCCTCAAGGGACTCCTGGCCTGTCAGTCAGCAGTCTTTCCAAATGGGACTAAAGGGATTGTTCTCGATGGGCTTGCGCGGAATCCGATGCGTAAATTAGGCTATGATTATGGCCACGGAACTGGTCATGGTGTGGGAATTCATGTCCACGAGCCAGGAGTTCGGATCTCATCTATCTCAAATGTCCCTATGAAAGAGGGCCAGGTGGTTTCCATCGAGCCTGGGATCTACATTCCGGGATACGGTGGCGTTCGTCTGGAAAATATCGCTTATGTGGAAGCTCACCCTGAGCACAAGGGCATGCTACGGTTTAAGCCCCTGGTCTACATTGGCTTTGAGCCAGAGCTCATCGATATGAATCTTTTAAATTCTGAAGAAAAGCATCTCCTCGCCGAGTATGAAGCAGAATGCTCAAAACGCGGCACGAGTTTTTTTGGAACCAAGAAGTAGTTTTCCCAAAGTTCCTAAAATTAGGCTTAGAAAGAAGGCAAAGAACATCTGTGTCAGCAGAGGGGTCTTCCCGTCATCGATTGTTCCTCCGAAACCACTAAAGAGACCGCAGGCATCCACGTGCTTAGGATAAAGATAGGTGACTCCATCGATGTCATCCTGGCCTAAAGTTCGCCTGAGATTCACCGTTTTATAGTGCATGAGAGCTTCAGGCTGATTCTTGGGATGACCCAGACCAATGGCATGACCAATCTCATGGGCCAGAACAGAGATCTTATCGGCCTCTGAGAGATTCTTAAAAGACGGGGAGGCATCGTTGATAAAGATCACTGCGCCTTTAATCTTATCGCCATTAAAATTATTCGGGACAGCTACGGCGAGAACTTCAGGTGATCCATTAAAGTTTGCAAGATCCCGGTTACAGGCGATGAGAATGTCATTTACTGGTGGAACAAGGTCTTTCCCGGCGGCAGTGGTATTGATGCAATCAAAGTCAGTCGGAGAGCAAAGGATGGCCTCATTAATATTAATGGAAAAGTTTTCGTAGAAGCCAGAAGGAATGAGTCTGAGTTTTGAGGTGGGAACCTTGTTCCAGAATTCATTGACTGCAGGTTTCACATAACTTTCGAGATCATAAATATTGATCCCCTGATTGCAGGTCGTATCATTAGCGACAAAGACCCTGACCCGGGAATTTTCGAAAGCCGCGCCAAAATTATTATTCAATGTAAAAGCGTGAGCACTCGAGAGAAAAAAGAAAGTGAGGAAGAAGAGTTTCATTTTCTGCTCCAGTAATAAGTCACAAAGAGAGTGTAGGAAATCTGTCGGCGTTGGGCCTCAAAAAGAGAGTAGGTGTGGGTTGCAAGTCGAAGGGACCAGGCATCAGTGATGAGTCCTTCGATCCCAAGATCAAAAGTATTGTTAAGAGAGGATCGGTTCTCATCGGGATAATAAAAAGTGGAGGTCGATTCACCATTATCGATCTCAGCTGTTCCTCCTCGTCCGTGGATATTTTGCCACATGAGGCTTGTGCCTAAACGCAAACGAAGAAAATCTGTGATGTCGTGACCTAAGTCTAGACGAAACATCAATAGGTTCTTAATGATACGATCGGTCCCGGCCTCCCGGGGAAGGACCCAGTTAAACTCCGGCAAAAGATCGATGGACCACGGAGTGGGAATGAGGGTCTGGATGCCCAGAGTGGGAGCGAATTCAAACTTACGCAGACCACCAGAAGTATCATTTTGAACGCTATCGTAGAACTGAGTGTGAGTCCCGAAACTAAATCCAAAGGCTTCGATTCGATCGAGCTTATTTTCACCTGACGCCCAAGCGGTTGCGCAAAGACAGCCTAAAACGCTCAGGGAAAATAATAAGTTTCGCATAAGTCTTAAAACTACCAAATTTCCGGGCCTCTCGCTATCATAGAGCCAATTATTTTTAAGAGGAGTCCCCTATGTTCGAATCTTTCAAGGCACCCCAGGAACTCATTCCTTCTGATCCTCGTTTCGGGGTGGGTCCGTCTCTCATTCCTACTGAAGCCGTGAAGAAACTAGCCGAAACAGGTGTAAAACTTCTCGGGAATAGCCATCGAAAATCCTCCGTGAAAAACCTCGTGAAGGAAGTTCAGGAAGGTATCGCTAAGTACTTTAATCTTCCGGAAGGCTACGAAGTGGTTCTCGGAAACGGCGGAGCCTCCCTTGTTTGGGATATGATCGGTCTGGGCATGGTAGAGAAGTCTTCCCTTCACTTCGTTACCGGAGAGTTCTCTGATAAGTGGTTTAAGTCTCACAAGCAGATCCCATGGATTAAAGCCGAGCAGAAGAAAGTCGAGTTTGGAGAGGGCATCAATCCAAAGGAAGAGCCAGGTCATGATTTTATCTGCTGCACCCTCAATGAAACTTCTACTGGGGTGATGGTCTCCAACATCCCGAAGATGAAAGACTCAAATGTTCTGGTGGGTGTGGATGCAACTTCCGGAGCGGGTCAGATCAAGGTCGATTTTAATAATGTGGATGTCTATTATTTTTCACCACAGAAAGTCTTTGCTTCTGAAGGAGGGCTCTTTGTGGCAATCCTTTCTCCGAAGGCCATTGCTCGCGCTGAAAAAATCGCTCAGGATAAATCACGGTATGTTCCAGAGTTTTTAAAATGGAATCTTGCCATCGATAACTCCCGTCAGAATCAGACCTATACGACTCCTTCCATTTCCACTCTTTTCTTTTTGAATGAGCAAGTAAAGCTCATGAACTCCTGGGGAGAAGAGAAAGTAGTGGCCGAAGCCAAGAGGAAAGCCGACATGATCTATGGTTGGGCAGAATCAAAGCCCTACTTAAAGCCCTATATTGAAAACAAAGAATTCCGTTCTCAGTCTGTGGCCACGATCGATGTGGATGATAAGTACAAGACCGAAGATCTCTCAAAGGTTCTCCGTTCACAGAATATTGCTTACGACATCGATTCCTACCGGAAGCTCGGACGTAATCAATTCCGGATCGCTCTTTTCCATAATGTGACCTATGAGAACCTCGAGAAGCTCACCAAGGTCATTAGTCTTGCCATCGAATCTCAAGCCTAACTCAAGATGTTGCGTCGAGCACTTACATGTGAGTGCTCGACTATTCTCAGCATTGATAAAAAAAAATAAATATCTCTTCTTTCGACACTCCTAATCTTGGGCCAGAAAATTTCTTTTCAATGAGTTGAGCCGCCAGTGCAAAACTTCGTTGGGTGTCACTTTGACGTCTTGAGCAGTTAAGTCCGGAAAGTTATAAATCTGGAGTAATTTTTCTCAACCGTCAAAGGAAGTTGAAAATGAAAAACGTACTCTTGATCACTATCATGCTCGCTGGAACCCAAGGTGCCCATGCTCTTCGCTGGGATGGCGCCAATCATCCAAACAACTTCTCTCGCATCGCCGGCACTAATCTCATCACCGACTTCAATGCGCTTCCTATTCGTGGAAAGCTCTCTGATGATCGGATGGTTTGGTCTGAGACCTACTGGCCTTCAAACCTCGGTGGTATTTCCTATCGCTGGAATGATCCGAGCTCTCAGCCCTTTACTTACAAGCTTCACAGTAAGGAAGAGCTTCAGCGTATGAGTATGGAAGAGCTCTCTAAGCTCTCACCTTCTGAGCTCTATGATATCGCCCAGGGAGACTATTCTTATTCTCTTACCCGTAAGGCTCGCTCTCTCTACACGAAACGCGATCTTTGGTGGGAAGGGATCTGTCATGGTTGGGCCCAGGCGGCCGCGAACTATCCTGAACCAAGACCAGTTAACGTGATTAATCCGGACGGCATCCGTGTTCCTTTTGGTTCTTCCGATGTGAAAGGTCTCCTCGCAATGCACGAGGCTTACAATTATAAAGGAAATAAATACGGCTTCGTTGGAAAGCGATGCCGTGTACGCGGAAAAGTCGTGGGTGAGGAAGACGCTCGTGATGGAGGTATCGTAAGACCCTCTCCGGCCGATGCGGCTTCTCCTGATTGTTCTGACGTTAACGCCGGCGCCTTTCACGTTGTTGTATCCAACATGATCGGCATCCACTCCAAGAGTTTTGTGACAGATGTGGACCGATTCAATGATGTGTGGAACCAGCCGATCCATTCCTACGAATCACGGATCATCAGCGATTCTGCAGTCTCTGAAGGAGATGGTGTTGCTCGGAAAATTCATGTGGCCACAAAGTTCACCTACGGGGAAGAACTCCAGATCTACACACCAGCACGAGCTGCCGAGAAGCCAGAAGTTTTCTGGTGGCAGTCAAAGCAGCCAGTGACTGGAACAGCTCTTCAGCAATTTAGATCCAAAGATTACGAGTACGTCCTCGAGCTTGATTCGAATAACCGAATCATCGGAGGAGAGTGGATTTCTGAGACTCGACCTGACTTTATGTGGATGTACGCTCGTTCACCGAAGTTTAAGAGCAGTGTCGTAAATCTCACAGGACTCAATGCTATCTATCGTCCCGTTCAGCGATAAGCATCCCTACAGCGGCGGCATCCGCCGTCGCTGATATTTTTAAAGAGGTCTTTTCATGAAGAATTGTATGGTCTTTCTGACCTTAGCCTTTGCCTTGCCTGTTTTTGCCAATACGGAGCAGATCCATTCCGTTGGGGAGAGTTCTGGTGATGAGCCAGTTATTGTCCGCTACACAAGCGGTCGTGTGGCCCTTGTCGATAAAAATAAAGCCGAGAAACTACGCACCCTTCAAGCTTTTCGATACGAAAGAAGTACTCTCAAGTCGTTCACATCTTTTCTGACAGAAGAGCCTCCCTATACCCCCTCTGTCATCTCTATGGGAGAAGCGACGAATCTTTTTAATCGAATGAATAGAAACTATACCCGAAAATCAGAGTGCTCTGATCGGGCCCATGTCTGGACCCATGATGAGTTCACGCAAAGTGGCCTCTTAGGACAGAAGGCTTTTATCTTTTTCACTGATGCATACATCAAGCGGACAGGATTTAAGTGGTGGTTTCATGTGGCCCCTATGTATGACGTGCAAACCGGCAGTGGTGTGCAGAAGATGGTCTTTGATTACATGTACAAGAATCGACCGGTTCCTGTCTCTGAGTGGAAAAACATGATGGTTCACTCAGGCCGCGAGTGTGTGACTGAATTTAACTTCAATGATTATGACGCTGGAGCTGATCAGTCTCAGGACTGTTATATGAAGTTCACCAATATGTACTATCATTTCCCGGCCGAAATCGGTGCTAAGGAAAATGGAACCTATCGAACCTCCTTTGATGAAGGGGAAGTGAGTTCGACCAGGGCCCGTGCTTTTAATTCAGGGAGCCTTTAAATGAAAACGAATCTACTTATTTTCTCTTTCATTATTTTAGTGGCTGCCTGTGGAAAAGACGGTGGGGGAAGTAGTAATAGCTACATTCAGGCCGAGATGGTGCCTCTTACTGATGGGACCTACCACACAGCTTTAAGACCCGTGAATCCTAAGTCTGCGGGCTATCTTCCTTATGGCTCATCAACTATCAGGGTGAGTGGGGATGAATTGAACGCCTCGGTGACAGTTGATGATGCCACTGGTGTTGAGCATGAACAGAACATTCATATGGGCTCCCGCTGTCCGGAAGCTTCAGATGATAAAAATGGTGATGGTTTTGTGGATTACAATGAGGCCATGGCCGTGGTTGGGCCCGTCATCCTTCCTCTTGATAATGATATCCAGTCTCAGAAATCGGGAGAAGGGAATTATCCATCAGGCCGCTCTGTCACTTACTCTCGCAAAGCTTCCATCGATCGTCTCACAACTGATCTTTGGCAAGTGGATGAGAATACAAGTGATAACATCATGAAGCTCGACTCCGGAGCTAGTTTTGGAGTCGTCAATCGAGTGGTGCTCGTTCACGGAGTGTCTAATAGATCATTACCAGCAAGTGTCCAGGGTGGGGCAAACTCCCTTCCTATCGTCTGCGGAGTGATTCAGAAGATCTAGTCTTTCTTATACCCATCCAGAAATTCTTTTTTAAACTCGAGGTAGCGGTCCTGAAGGATCGCCTCCCGAGCTCTCATGGCCATGGACTTATAAAAAGCGATGTTATGAGCAGTGGCGAGGATTTGTCCGAGGATCTCGTTTGAGTCAAAGAGATGCTTAATATAGGCCCGGGTGAAATTTGAGTTCACATAGTCTTTGAGGTTTGGCTCGATGGGGAAGAAATCCCGACGGTAATTCTTATGCTGGATCCGGATCTTACCGCGATTAGTGAAAAGGGTTCC
>CAZPFM010000006.1:0-16400 GCA_964585845.1 uncultured Bacteriovorax sp. | reverse complement strand
TACCACTCTTGTAATTAAAACATTGAAGATCCGGATTACACCGACGCTCTGGTGGAACGGCAGGATCCGGGTTGTAGGCACCTTGGAGAGATATAGTACAATAGTTTGCCTCTCCAGCGGGGTCATAGCAGGAATGAAGTCTCTTCACCCCAGCGATCTCTTCGATGTACATGAAGACTTTCACGAAAAGATTATGATTCACATAATTTCCGGCCGCATCCTTCCGCATGACGTTCATCCCATGAAGATCAGGATTAATGATAATATATCCAGTGGCAGCGGTCTTAGGAATAGGATCTCCAGGTAACCGGACACCGTTGCGATCAATGCTTGAAACCTTTAACGTAACAGAATTGATCTCAACTCCTGAAGGAGTTCGAAAACCTTCCTTGATCATTGTTGATGTCTCACCGAAACTCATCGGAAGCTCAAACTCCATTCCGGGGCTCGTGACATCCAGGGCCGATGTAAGGTCGATCCCAGCGATAGAGGCATCTTTTCGCCCAAGAAATTCCGTACAGGTGTTTCCGGCGTATAATTTCCGACGAACTGTATCCACCATCTGACGGTAAGCCATGATGTGAGACTCTCGGTCCACAGTCCTCTGAGAGTGATCCATCACTTTCATGACGGTAACACCAGCGGCCCCGACGACGATCATTGAAATCATGGCCATAATAAGTCCTGCTCCGGAGCTGTTCCGGATCAGGTCGGTGGCGGACATTTTATACATGTGAAATATCCTATTGAGTGATTAATCTCGGCCGTGCATTTTTTGCCACAGTCGTAAGTCGTATTCCAGGTATCGCCGGCCGTAGCGATGGGAAGGCTTCCTAAGGGGCACCCGGCAGTTCCTGTTACTGGATTGATCTGAGGAGTTCCCCGGGATGTATCACAGCTCTGCCCCGTGAGAGCAGGACTACAATGAAGAGTCACATAAGAGCCGTGGACCGTACAGGTCTCAGGGAGTTTGCATTTATTAACGGGATCAAAATCCCCTCCTAAACCTCCGCAGGCCTCGGCCGCGGAAACATCATCTCCACAGGAGGTGATGGTGTTCGATGCCGCTGTCATGAGAACCGGGACGTTGAATTCATGAGGGAAAATTTTATTATCCTGTTCAATCTCTACCCGGATTTTTAGAAGGCTACGATGATGAGGTACCCCACCCATTGAAATGGTAGGTGCCCCAGGAGTAGGAACCATGTTCGCCATCAGGGACTTAATGCTCAGGTGCTTTGTTCGAGTGCCAGCACCGAAGTTTGTCATCCCGTTAAATTTCCAGCTCGAAAGTCGGATAGGCTCAGCAGTGGTTGAATAAGAATCATCTCCAACTGGAGCTGTTTTAAGATCGGTGCAGCCTAGGTTTGAATAAAGATACACGCCAAGAGAACTCGCAAGCTCTGCCTTCTCCATTTTAGCATTCGTGCCTCGTATGGAATCAGTGCCTCCGCCCATGATGGCCATGACACCAAGACCGGCAACACCCACGAGACCAAGAACGATCGCGAGCTCGACCATGGAGAAACCTTTTTGGCCTAAATGGGACAGAAACTCTCTCATGTAAATATTTTAAGGGAAGCTACTGATTTCACCCAGTTATTTTTTAAGTCCCTAAAAAGGACCCCTCCCCCTAAAAGAAGTGCCAAATATTATTGCCCCTTAAGGGGAAGGGCAGCTCATGCAGCTAAACCAGACCTTGTTGTTCCTGACTGTCATGGTGGATTTCTTCCCCGTTCGTTCTTCATGAGTCCAGGTTGTGGCATGGGTTTGAACGGCCGTAGATCCGGCAGGACATGAGTATCCACCAGTGTACTGATTGACCTGGGCGGCCCCAAGGCGACTGGATTTTGGGTAGCAGCTAGGACTGCAAGTGAGTGTTGTGTAAGTCCCCTGAAGAAAGCATCCATCTTCGAGTTCGCATGTCATTGTTTCAGAGTTGTAGACTCCCCGCTGGGAGGAACACCCTTCGGCCACATCATTTTCTCCGGCACAGGTCCTGAGAAGATTTGCAGAATTGACGAACACCGGAACATTCAGGGTGTGTCTCATCGTCATCTGCCCCACTTCTACCAGGGCCACCACATTAAGATTGGTTTTGTAGAGATTCTCTTCTGCCCCTCCACCGCCAGGGACCAGGGCCTGAATGGGCGTTACGCCCGTGTAATTATCAATGTAGCCGTTGATCTCTTTTAGGTTGAAATACTTAAATTTCGTCCCTGCCTGGATGACGGGAGCACCGAGGTAATTCCATCGGGTAAATCGTAAAGCAAGGGGTGAGTTCGGGGTGAGCGGAAAGCTTGTTCCTAAAGATCGCATGTCCTGGCAGGCCAGGGGAGTAAGAAGATAGGTATTCAAAGCAGAGATAAATTGGCTACGGGCAATCAAACTATCTTGCTTTTTCGCCCCCGTGGCAATGTTGTCCCAAAGCTGGGCCAGACCGAGAGCGCCTGCCCCCACAAGAGCCATGGCAATGGTCATCTCGACTAAGGACATACCCAACTGTGAGAATAAGTTTTTCTTCAAAAACAACGCCTTTAAGGAAGTTTTATTGTTATGATAAAAGCCAAAGTCATGGAAGTCAAAGTCGAGGATCAAAAGAACGTGAACAGGAACAGGATCATAGTTCTTGGCAGCCTGACTGCCACAATTTTATTGCTAGTTCTCTTCTACCAATATTTTTTAAGGGAGAAGGAACCTGTCGTACAAGAAACAACGATTTTCAATCGTCCCCCTCGCTCCCCCGTCATAGCACCTGAACTTGCCCCTCAAAGTCTTAATGCTATGAAGGCCGGGGCCCTCGTTCTCTCCAGACCCGCTAACCCTCATTACGAATCCTACCTTCGGGATCAGCTTCGTCTCATTAAGGAATTCAAGTCTCTCACAAAACTCGACATCGATTTGCCTGCAGGGATGGATTACATCTCCCTCGATCTTGATGACGAAGTGGCCACCATTTACGGGACTTCACTTGATCAGGAAAGACGATTCACCATGTTCGCATCGAAAAGAAAAGTCTCAGTTACCGATGTCCTGAATTTTCTCGAAGTTAATCGAGAGGCCCTTCCACTAATTCAAAGCTATCATTTTCTACCAGAGAAAACGATTAAATGGCCTGCTCCCACAGGAAGTGGTCTCGGTGAATTCACAATCATCCCAGCAACGACGGTGAAAGGTAAGACAGTTTACGGAGCACTTTCACATCGTAAAGATAATGCTGGCTCCTACTTTTTTCTATTCGAAGCCCGGGAAGGATACTTCAGTGAGAACGAAGGATTCTTCGACCGTCTCCTTGGTAGCCTTCAGACGAGAGTTCCATGACAAGACCCCGAATACAAGTGTATTGCATGTCAGTGCTTCTTGCTTTTTGCAGTCTCTATTATGAGCTCGCCTTTGGTCAGGTTCTTTCGGTTTGTCTCGGAGGAACGAAGAATCAGTATTTTCTCACCATCGGGATATTTACCTGCTTTCTTGGGTTCGGTTCACTTTTTCAAAAGCGCTTCCGCAATCGTTATGGTCTGAAGAAAACTTTTCTCACAGTAGAACTTCTTCTCACTATCCTAGGCTCCATGGGTCCCTTTGTTATTACCTGGATTCTCAGTTCCGGTGGAAACCTCATGGGAGGATTCGGAACGATCCTGGCCTATACTCTTATTGCCAGTGTGGGATTTCTCTCTGGTTTTGAGATCCCCTGTCTTTTCTCCATGGCTCCGGATAATCATGGAAAAGTTTTGGCCTTCGATTATCTTGGGATGCTTCTTGCGACTGTCGCTTTTCCTTTTTTGATTCTGCCGCATTTAGGAACCGGGGCAGGGACTCTTCTCGTAGCAGGCGCAAATGCCTTTGTCCTTCTTTGGATACGTTCCCCTGATGCAAGTCTTCTGGAAAAGACTTTTACCCGACCGATCCTTGTCTTTGTTTTCGCAAGTATCATCTTCTTCAGGTCTCAGATCAATGAGGGGCTCTCACTCCTCTACCTTAAGGATCTCATGTGAATCCAGGGTTAGCAGCTATCACTCTCACATCCTCCTACTGCACCATGGCCTATTCCATGATCCTGGTGGGAATTCTCACAGAATATACCGGCGAAGAAATTCTAAGCCAGTGCCTCGTTATGGGTCCCTATCTTCTGAGTCTGGGTCTTAGCAGTGCCTTTGGGGATCGCATTCTTCCTCATGAGAGACTCCGGGCCGTATGGAATTTCGAATGGCTCTCTGTCATTGTTCTTCCACTCGTTCCCCTGGCACTGACCCTTTCCATCTTTATCTACACTAATCTCGCCGACACCGATGCGGGTCTGTCCACCTTAAGTGGAAACCGGGTTCTTTTCGTTATCAGCGGTGGCTTTGCCTTTATCACAGGTCTCTTTGGAGGGGCCCAGCTTCCCCTGATCTTAAAGGATCTCGGGGAGGCTTCCGAGGAAAAAATCCTTTCTTTAAATTATCTGGGCCCCCTCCTGGCCAGCGTCTCCATTGTTCAGATGAACACTCATGCTTTTAGTCTGGCTCTTCAAATTTATATTATTGGGATCATCCAACTATTCGGTCTTTTACTTTTACTTCTCGTTTCCAATCGACCCAAAAAGGTTCAGGCGCTCACCCTTCTTTTTATCCCCCTTCTTCTTCTTTTTTTCACAGGCTTTATACTTCCTAGACTCGAGCATCTCACCATAAAGAGTGCTTACCTAAAAACCCGGACAAGTATCTCGCAGCTTCTTCGGCCAACTCACCTTTTAAATCTTCTGGGGCGATATGGCTCAGTAGAAAGAGTCCGGACACCTTATCAGACCATTGACCTTTTTATTGAACCACCTGCCCCTGAATACTCGGCTCCTGGAAATGCATCCGTCTACCTTAACCGAAAGCCGCAATTTGATCTCTTCTCCGTAGCGGTCTATCACGAGAGCATGGTCTTTGGAGGCATAAACCTCCTTCAAAGAAAGCCTGACTCAGTTTTGATTCTCGGGGCCGGTGATGGACTCCTTCTTAAGGAGCTTAAGAGAATCGAGGGAATTCAAAAGATCACCATGATTGAACTCGACCCCCAAATGCTTCAGTGGTCTGCTACTAATCCAGTAGTCTCAGGTCTTAATGAAGGGTCTCTCTCAAATCTCGCCCCGAACGTAGATCTCAAAATCGGAGATGCTATTACTTTCTTACGATCAAATTCAAAAAAATATGATCTTGTTTTCGTCGACTTCCCTTTTCCCGATGGACACGACCTCTCTAAACTCTATAGCCATGAGTTCTACCGGCTTCTTCGGCAGGCGATTGGAGCAGACTCTGTTGTCCTCATCGATCTTCCTCTCTACATAGATAAAAAGGGAAAACTATCAATGGAATCTCAGGTCATCTTAAAGACCATGAAGCATGCAGGCCTGGGGGATCCCCTGCTCTTTGGCCCCAGTGCTTCCTTCGTCGCCCTTCGGGGAACGGGTGCAAAGCCGCAGTTTGAATACGATCAATTCCCGGAAAGCTTAAAACTAGCGACCTATCTCAATTTTGCAAGCCCCTTTCGGGAAGACGAAGTTAATGAATCAGAATGGGCAGAAATTCCGGTGAACTCGATGTTCTGGCCCAGAGGTTTATAATGAAATTTATCTTCTTTATCTTTATTCTTTTAGTTCAAACCAGAGTCACATTTGCGGTCACTGAAATTTTTCTTCAGATGAAACCAGATCAGAGATACATGGGTTTTGTCCTCAAAAAATATCTTCAATGGCACAATCAGTATTTCCCGGGACGCTTCGAGGAGATGAACAATCGCACGAATGGTTCGATTAAAAAATTCCTGGAACATATCGATCATTGGGTCGTGGCCGGATACCCGGAACTTCCTCAGTTTTCCATTGGGCATGAAGCCGGTTCATCATCGGAAATTTTATTGACCTACCGAATTTACATCGCTCCCTCCCTGCGGGAGGATCCTTTCTTTAGAAACTTACTCCCAGAGAGCAAGCTGATCCCCTGGTTTGTTGAGTGGAGGTCAGACCTCTCCCTTTGCATTCTTACCCTCGACAAAGATATGGCCCCTATTGGCTTTGATGTTTACTGCGGAGGTCCTGGAGCTAAAAAGCTTAACCGCGTAGGCAAAGAAAAACTCTTCCAAGACAACCTTTCACCGTGGCCCAACCCCTTTCCCTATCTCCTGGGCAGAGAGGTCCGAAGATACAAAGAAGATAAACTTATTCAGATTCGCTACTTTTCGGATGCAACTCATCCTTCCAGAAGTGATCGCCGTCTTGATCATGTGATTCATCTCCATGGCATTGAGGCACTCTTCCCTTTTGATAAATTTGGTGTGGGAGCTGATGGCAAGATCACGGTGTATTACCCATGAATAACGATTCCCAGCGCTTCTATCTGCTCGATCTTCAGAAGCTCATCGTTCTCCTGGCCATTCAGACTCTTCATGTCTGGGAGTTTATTTTCTTCGAAGATCTCTTCACCCTCGACTCTTCCCTTTCCGTTGTTTATGACCCTTTCAATAAAATTTCCCGCTGTTTTGCCAACGGAGGTCAGGTACTTGTTGGGATTATTTTCTTCCTCTTCGGGTATCGTCATAAAAGCCGATCGGAGCTTCTCACTATCACGGCCTTTGCCTTCCTGGGACAAATGATCCTTGGCTTAGTATTCTCCTCTGATGGAGCTCTTCTTAGTGGTCTAGAGTGGGATATTTATGCATTCATCGCCTTGGCCACACTACTCCTTCAGCTTTTTCCCATGGACCGACGGGGTTCGCCATTCATCATGGTTCTCTCCTTCTTGTTACTCTGTATTCCTACTTCTCTCTGGCAGTCGCATCTTCCAGAAGGACTAATCTTTGACATCCTCTCTGGCCGAAGGAGTTCAGGAAACCCAGGTGCCTGGGCACCACTCCCCTGGCTTGCCTTAAGCTTTCTCTTTTTCTCCTTAGGAGATTATTTCAGAAAACATAAATCTGAGCTTATTCGATGGCATCCCTTAGAATCCATCATCTGGCCTCTTTTACTCATTGCCTCTCTGCCCTTTCTTGGTGCTTATTTTTCTACTCCTCTGGGTCCGAATTACTATGCCTTTGCCTTCAATAGACCGCCCCATATTTTATGGACAAATCTTCTGCCTCATATTTTCTGGATGCGCCTGGCACTCCTTGAACCGGTACAAAAAAAAGCATCCCATTCCAATTTCCTTAAATGGCTCTCGCGCCTGCACTGGACCCGGCATCTTGGAACAGCCTACCTTTTAGGGATCATTTACTTAGGATTTGGAATGAATTTCGAAAAGGAAATGGGAACAATACCAGGCCTCTTTGATGTATTCTATGTTTCCATCATGCCCGTAGCTGAAATAGGGTCGCGAATTATCTACTGGGCAGGAGGCTTGCGAAAAACCAGGGCCCCCTCCCGGTGACCCTTTTTCCAAATCCTGGCATCAAAAGCGTAGTGACAAAAAAGAGGGGTGAGAGTCGCTCCTATGAGTGAGGCCCTAAGAAAAAGAGGAAGCCCAGAAGTAAACTCGCTTTGCCCCTCTTCCCAGAAACTCTCAAGCCCCCCGAAAAAAGCAGCAGTAAGAACAATGACAAAAAGAGCGATCCAGAAAGATCTGAATCGATCTCTCTGAGTGCGTTCCAGACTCAGGGCAAGGATGGCCATGTAGGCAATGCCATGGGAGAGAAGCAAAGGAAAGAGAACCTGGGAAAGGGTCTGGGCCAGAAGAAAACATTGTCCATAGAGGATGGCCGGAAAGAAAACCCCAACGAAACGATTGGGCTCCCGGATCCCTTTGACAAAAAGTTTATACTCATAAACGAGCCAGAAGATAACTCCCGTAATAAATAGGACACAAAAGCCGAGGTAAACTTCGCGGAACGGAAAGAGAAAAAGATCTTCCTGAGAATAGTAGTTAGCGGGGACACCGGGGCGAAAGTGGTAGGCCAGAAACGGAATGACAGAGAGAAAATAGAGAAAATAATCCGAGTTGCGGTCAACTCTCCCGTTAAGAGACTGATACCACTTGTTAATGCCGTAGAGCTGGCGGACATGATGGAAAATAGTGGCGTAGACAATAAACTTCCATAGCCCATAGGCACCGAGCCCGTACCAGGCAGAGAAAGCAATGAAGAAGAAAAGAGGAAGAATCAAATAGGATTTAGAAGAGCGAAACTCGGCAGGAGAAAGGAGTGTTCTCCAGGCAGTTGTATACACATGGCCTGAGTCCACCAGGGCCGTTGCGATAAGGGCATAAAGAAGGGAGGATTCGCCGAGATCGGGAATGAGAATAGCAAACAGGAGACCGAGGAGCCCAGGT
Source organism: uncultured Bacteriovorax sp. (assembly GCA_964585845.1). GTDB lineage: Bacteria > Bdellovibrionota > Bacteriovoracia > Bacteriovoracales > Bacteriovoracaceae > Peredibacter. Next base: position 8,112 of record CAZPFM010000006.1, on the reverse strand, counting down.
AAATAGAGGAAGAGAAATTCACTTCGTGGGGAAGTTAGGATCCACATTCCTTGCCTTCATTCAATCAGATATTGAGTGCCCGATTCTCCGTGGCCGCAAGACAAGCTTCTTTGAAGCCTTCCGAATAAGTTGGATGAGCATGGGAGATGCGTCCAATGTCTTCAGCACTTGCTCTAAACTCCATGGCAACGACCGCTTCCCCGATCATATCAGCGGTCCGGGGACCAATCATATGGACACCGAGAATCTCATCGGTCTTCTTATCTGCCAGGACTTTAATGAAACCATTTTTCTCGGCAGAGGCCAGGGCCCGTCCTAGGGCGAGGAAAGGAAATTTCCCCACCTTGTACTCTCGACCTTCTTTTTTAAGGTCCTGCTCTGTATGTCCAACTCCGGCCACTTCAGGCCAGGTGTAAACGACACCAGGAATGAGGACGTAATTGATATGAGGCTTTTGACCTGCAATTGTTTCTGCGACAAAGACCCCTTCTTCTTCCGCTTTGTGAGCAAGCATCGCTCCACGGACGACATCTCCGATGGCGTAGATGTGAGGCACATCTGTCTGAAGGTGATCATTCACCGGAATGCGTCCTCGCTCGTCCACCTTAAGACCTGCGGCCTCAAGGTTGAGACTGTCTGTATAAGGCTTTCTTCCTACGGCCACCAGGCAGTAGTCACCTTTAAGTTCAATCTCTTCGTTGGAAGACTTATTTTTTGCTTTTACAGAAACTTCGTTACCATTGCGTTTAACGGAAGTGACTCCGTGACCCATGTAGAACTTAATTCCGTCTTTGGTAAGAATCTTCTGAAGTTCTTTCCCAAGGTCCTGATCCATACTGGCGATACAGGAGTCTGCAAATTCCACCACCGAAACTTCAGACCCAAGTCTACGGAAGACTGATCCAAGCTCAAGCCCGATGACTCCCCCACCTATCACAATCATATGCTTAGGCTTTTCCTGAAGTTTCAGGGCTTCAGTAGAAGAGATGATCCGCTCCTTATCTAGCTCCATTCCAGGAAGAAGAGCAGGCTTAGAACCAGTAGCAATAATAATATTTTTGGCACTGACCGTTTTGTCACCCACTTTAATTGTGTTCTTATCTACGAAAGATCCATGTCCGTGAAGGACAGTGATTTTATTTTTCTTCATAAGAAAAGAAACACCGCCAGTGATACCGGTAACAACAGAGGAAACCCGCTCACTCATTTTTTTTACGTCGAGTTTTACTTCTCCGGTGATAATCCCATGACTGGCGTGAGAGTGGACTGTTTCATGGTAGCGCTCGGAAGAGTCAAGCCAGGCCTTCGAGGGAATGCAACCCACGTTAAGACATGTGCCACCAAGAGTTTTATAGCGCTCAATGATAGCGACTTTCATCTTCAACTGAGCAGCGCGAATCGCCGCAATATAACCACCAGGACCAGAACCAATAACGACAAGATCAAAATTTTCCATAGATTAAATATCCAAAAGTAAGCGTGAAGGATCTTCGATCATCTCTTTGATCGCCTTAAGGAAGGAAACGGATTCACGTCCGTCGATGATCCGATGATCATATGAGAGAGCTAGATACATAATGGGACGAATGACTACCTGGCCATTCACTGCAACCGGTCTCTCAACAATATTATGCATTCCAAGGATCGCTGATTGAGGAATGTTGATGATAGGAGTTGAAAGCATGGAACCGAAAATCCCCCCATTGGTGATGGTGAATGTCCCATTCTGCATTTCATCAATAGTGATCTTTCCATCTCGGGCCCGGGTCGCTAACTCAATGATCTTGGATTCGATCTGGGCCATGCCCATAGATTCAGCATTACGGATCACAGGGACAACTAGTCCGCGTGGAGTGGAGACGGCCACACCGATATCGGCGTAATTATGAAAGACCATTTCATTGCCATCGATCATGGCATTTACTGCCGGATACTGCTTCAAGGCCGCCGTGGCAGCTTTAGTAAAGAAACTCATAAAGCCCAGTCCGACTCCATGCTTTTCCTTAAAGGCATCTTTGTATTTTTTACGGATCTCCATGACTCCACTCATATCCACTTCATTAAAGGTGGTGAGCATGGCCGTGGTGTTTTTGGCATTCACGAGACGGGTCGCAATCGTTTTTCGAAGACCAGACATCTTTTCACGTCTAATCTCCCGAGAGAATGACTGAGCAAGGGTCTGGTGAGCTAAAGAGCGAAGTTCTGAATCAGGGGTCTGAAGTTTAACCACAGAGCCTGAGGCATTGACCGCATCTTCTTTCGTGATCCGACCATCCTTACCTGAACCACTCACCGATGAAGGATCCACACCTTTTTCAGCAAGAATTTTTGCGGCAGCTGGAGAAGGAAAATTTTTAGTCTCTGATTTGGATTCAGGTGCTGGTGAACTCTTTGTTTCAGGCTTAGCTTCGGATTTTTCTGGCCCGCCCGTGACTGTTTCATCCACTTCAGCGATCTTAGCACCAATGGCAACTGTCTCCCCTTCCTGGACGAGGATTTTTAATTTCCCGGCCTTCGGTGCGGAGATATCGAGAGTCGCCTTATCTGATTCAATGGAACAGATGGGCTCGTCGAGTTTAACCACATCACCATCATTTCGCATCCAACTTGCGATGGTGACTTCGGAGATACTTTCGCCAACTGCTGGAACTTTAACTTCAACCATAAATATCCTTTTAAACTAATTCAATTTTCTCAGAGAATGCATTGTCGATGATCTTTCCTTGCTCAGTGGCATGAACTTTAGCGTAGCCAGTGGCCGGAGAAGCCGAAGACTTTCGGGCAATGAGGATAAAGTCATCGAACTGTTCGTAGCGACGAAGGAAGGTCCATGCCCCCATGTTCTTTGGCTCTTCCTGAACCCAGACTTTCTCAGCGTTCTTGTATTTCTCAAGAAGCTTCCATGACTGCTCTTCCGGCATTGGATAGAGCTGCTCGAGGCGAACAATGGCCACGTCCTTACGCTTATCTTTCTGCTGACGGGCCTTAAGATCGTAATAGACCTTACCTGTGCACATGATGAGACGTTTGACGTCTTTTACAGAGGCATAGGTATCATCGATGATTTCCTGGAAGGAGCCTTCCATGAAATCTTTCTTAGATGATACGGCCTCCGGATGTCGAAGAAGCGACTTGGGAGTAAAGATCACAAGAGGTTTGCGGAAATCCCACTTCACCTGACGACGAAGGGCATGGAAAATATTGGCAGGAGTCGTGAGGTTAGCAACCACCATATTCCACTCAGCTGCAAGCTGAAGGAAGCGCTCCGGGCGAGCATTCGAATGCTCCGGTCCCTGACCTTCGTAACCGTGAGGGAGAAGGAGAACCACCCCACTCTGGCGCTGCCACTTGGACTCTCCGGAGGAAATGAACTGATCGATAATAGTCTGCGCGCCGTTTGCAAAATCACCAAACTGAGCTTCCCAGATATTCAGGGACTGAGGGGTTCCTAAGGAGTAACCATACTCGAAACCAAGAACGGCATATTCAGAAAGAAGGGAATTATAGATACGGAATTTGATCTTATCTTTTGCGAGTGTGCTTAAGAAAATATGGCGGGTGCTTGAGACCTCATCCACGACACCAGCATGACGGTGAGAAAAGGTCCCCCGGATGCAATCCTGGCCGGACATCCGGATATTCACTCCATCCTGAAGAAGGGAGCCATAAGCGAAGTGCTCAGCAAGGGCCCAGTCAATCTGATCTTCTTCCCATCGCTTTTTTCGCTCATCTAACAGCTTATCGATCTTTTGAATGGGCTTGAAGTCTTTAGGAAGAGTTGTCAGGGCATTCAGTGTGGTCAGAAGATTATCTTCAGTGACACTTGTTTTCGGAGAATAATCAAAATCCTTTGGAGTCGAGCGGCGGAAAGACTTCCACTGTTCTTCAGGCTTTTGATAGAGATACGGAAGAGGCTTCTGCTTAATATCGTTAAAGCGCTCCTGAAGAAGATTCTTGAACTGCTCTTCCATCTGAACGGCGAGCTGAGCTTCAATCTGCTTTCCTTCGATCAGTTTATCTTTATAAACTTCACGGGGATTGGAGTGTTTTGAAATAAGCTTATAAAAACTTGGCTGAGTGAAACGAGGTTCATCAGATTCATTGTGACCGTGCTTCCTGTAACAGACCATATCTACAAAAATGTCTCGATGAAACTTCGCTCTGAATTCAGCCGCTAGTTCAACGGCAAAGACCACTGCTTCTGCATCGTCACCGTTGACGTGAATGATCGGGGCTTCCAGAGTGCGGGCGACACTGGTGCAATAAATGGAAGAGCGGGCATCATCAAAATCTGTGGTAAATCCGATCTGGTTATTGATCACAAAATGAATGGAGCCACCAATGTTGTACCCCTTCAGGGCCGACATCTGGACCGTCTCATAAACAATTCCTTGCCCAGCAACGGCAGCATCACCATGAATGATGATGGGAAGGATTTTGTCCGGATTTTCGTTGTAAAGAGTATCCCCTTGCGAGCGGGCATAGCCTAAGACCACAGCATCCACCGCTTCAAGATGAGAAGGGTTCGGCATGAGTTTTAAGTAAACTTTTTGTCCCCCCGGGCAATTCACATAGGAAGCGTAGCCCATGTGATATTTCACGTCTCCGTCCCCCATGGTGAGATCCGGTGTCGCTTGCCCTTCAAATTCATTAAAGATGTATTCGTAAGTTTTTCCCAGGATGTTGGCAAGAACGTTGAGGCGTCCACGATGGGCCATCCCAATAACGACTTCTTCCACACCAAAACCAGCAGAGGCATTGATGATAGCATCCAGTGCCGGGATGGTGTTTTCCCCGCCTTCCAGAGAGAAACGCTTTTGACCTACGTACTTTGTGTGAAGAAAATTCTCGAAGGCCACGGCTTCGTTGAGCTTAGTGAGAATGCGTTTTTTCTTCTCGATGGAAAAATTTGTATTCCCAAGGCTGGATTCAAATCGCTTCTGAAACCACTCCCGAATCTCGGAGTCATTGGAGTGCATGTACTCCACACCGATATTTCCACAGTAGAGACTTTTCACAAGATTGATGATTTCAGAAAGCGAAGGATTTTTGAGTCCTAATGACTCCCCGATCTTAAACCTCTCTCCTAAATCCTCTTTACTCAAACCAAAGTCTTCAAGGTCAAGATGAGGGTGGCGGTTCATCCGCTCCCGGATAGGGTTGGTAGTGGATGTGAGATGCCCTCTGGAGCGATAGGCCTCAATGAGTCGATAAACCTTAAATTCTTTTCCGAGATTCATCGTGACATCGCTGCTTGCACCAGAGGCCGTTGGACCTTGCTCAAGAGCGAAGTCAACGCCTTTAAAAAATTGCTTCCAGGAGTGATCCACAGAGTCCGGGTTCTTTTTAAAATCGGAATAAAGAGAATCGATGAAGGCGTTGTCAGAGGAAGAAGTATAAGAAAAATCATTCATAGAAATGGGCCCGGAAGTGAAGTTAATTAATGAGACATTATTATAGGCCATGTGGGGAATTGTGAAAACGATTTACCGAAGAAAAATCACGGGTTATCTCATCCTTTGACGCACCATAAAAATATGCATCATTGACCATGAAGCCAGAAGCAGACTAACTTTATCGGGAAACCAAGGAACGATGATGAAAACACTATTTCTTCTTGTAAGCCTTCTCTTCACTGCTACAAGTTTCTCCCATGCGCGACCTGATGCGAAACTACCTAATCCCATCCTGAGATTTATCGCAGAAGTTGAAGGTGTCAGAGAGTATGCCCTGTACAGCCTCATCACCAACCGCTGCAATCGTTACCTCGCTCCCCGCTCCAAAGAGATACAATGCCACCGGGCCGTTGAGTCCATGATCAATCATCTCGACTTTGACCTGCTGTCAAATCCTGACCAGGGCTTTGTTCGCTATGACCAGAGTAATCCTCATTCGTTTATCATTGTGGCCTTTAAGAAAAGCCTCATTGGCCTACTTAACTACCCAAGAACCACGGAGTACCTCGAGCTTCTCAGACGGGAGCTTAATCTCTTCCTCTCTTCTGAGACTCCTCACCCGGTTAATCTCTGGGAATTGTCTGTCGGTTTCTGGAAATCAGAGCGAGTTGCTGCCGCCGCCATAGCCGCTCTTTTTCAGGACGTCTCCCCGATGCGGATGCATCTTTTCTATCTCCATAAGTCTGGTCACAAGGGAAAAGACTCTTATGAGACAAATTTCTCCCTGCTCATGCAGGTACTGGACACTTTTCAGCTGATCTCAGACTACTCTTCAGAAGAAGATTACCAGAAAGTCTTCTACCCTCCTCAGATAAAGGAGAAGATGAATAAGGCCTTCTATCATTTCTACGTGCCTTTCTTTCTTTCCACAGAACTTAAGCGAACAGGCACGAGTGAAGAGATGGCCTTCATCGCTCCTCTGATGATGACTCTTACCTATGAGTTCATTACTGTCTCAAGTAACTACTCTTATCTCTACAAGGATCCACAGCGCCTCGATTCACTGAACCGGATTGATGCCTACAAGATCCGTGACATCCTGGCCGGCTACTACGGAGTGGGATTTGCTCAGGGAAAGAAGGCCAAGCTTCAGTCGTTTAATCAAATCGGAAATGAGTTCTCTCTTTCAACCAAATCGGGAGTCAATTCCCTTCTAAAGACTGCTTTACCCTAAGAACTTTTTCACATCTTCGATGACCACCGGTGGTATCTCATGGCCACCGGCAAACTCCCGAAACTCGCCTTTAAATCCAAGGGCCGTGAGCTTTTTATAAAGATCCTTCGCCCCCTCAAAAGAAAGGATCGGATCCCCTGCTCCGTGAGACTGATAGAAAGGTATGGACTTAGCACTCGCCGGGAATCGCTCCTCAGCAAGAAGAGACCCCGAGAGAAGAATTAATTTTTCAATTGGAAGACCGGCCCTGGTGGCCAGATGAGAGGCGCACATGGCGCCCTGGGAGAAACCGCCCAGAATGATTTTCTTATGAGTCGAAGCTATTTCCTGAAGATAATTCTCCAGGATCTGAAGAGTGTCATCGAACTCCAGTGGAGTCGCCTTTTTCATGTCCCGGTGAGAGCCGGTACGTATGGCCTCTTCGAGTTTTTCAATGTCGATAGAAAACCAGGCCCTCCCCTCATAATAGCCCATAGGCAGAGAAAGCGGACCATTGGGAAAATACCAACTCAATCCCGTCTGATGCCAGAGATTCCAGAGGGGAAAAAGATCCTGCATGCTTGCCCCGTAACCATGGATCATGACAACGGCCGTATCGGAATCTGGACTGAGTACCCGGATAGTTTCCAGGCCCTGGATGTGTACAGTCTCTGGTTTCATTCTGATTTCAACTTCACTCTTATATAGGGAGGCTCAACGATTACATCCGTGCCTTCAAACTTCTTTTTAATCTCATCCATCACAACCCCTGTCACAGGAAAGATGCCAAACTTCACGAGATTGATCTTAATTGTGAGGACTTCTTCTTTTTCATCAAAGCTCATTTTTCCCCAGGCCCTGAGACCTGCCCGCACATAGTATCTTGTGAGAAAATAGAGATAGAAATCCCCTTCCCGGGAAGTCAGGAGAAAATCATCAAACCGACTCTCCGGAAGAGATTCTACACCATGGATTTTTCGGAAAAGGTCATGGAGAAAAAAGTCATCCGGAACCTGAACTTTTGGACTCGTAAAGATCATCTCATTCAAGCAGTCCCCCAGCACCTCATAGAGAAAATCAGCATTCTTATAACTACCCTTGCAGCGGAGATGGGGATGATCAAGGCCCACGGCCCCTGCCCCCTGATAGGCGTAAGAAACAAAAGGCGCTTTGACTTCGTGCTCACCACGCCCGAGTTTCAAATCAAGACCACGGACCATGAGGCCGTGAGATTCATGGATGAATTTTGGAGGTTTAGTCCACTGGATATCGGCCATAGGAGTTGAAAGAAGATAGCCCGTATCCGTGCGGGAGATTTCAAAAGGGTATTTTGGAGAAAGGAAGGAGAGATCCACGGAAAACTTCTCAAAGGTTCCGGAGCCCATGGGTGCTGAATAGTCTCCACTCAGATTCTTGACCCGGATTTCATTTAAACCGGCGAAACTTGTGAGAGGAAAAATGAGAATGAAGAAAGCACTTATCACCGGAATTACAGGGCAGGAC
>CAZPFM010000005.1:15414-16887 GCA_964585845.1 uncultured Bacteriovorax sp. | reverse complement strand
TCTGTCTCACACTTTATTTTCAAAGTGATCGTCAGGTTCAGAGCATGAACTGGGATGAATATACCAATCTTCAGTACAATGAAGAGCGCTCCCACTCTTTGGAAGAATTCAATCAGAAGATTGCCCCCTATAAACTTGAGGATGAGATCCAGAAGATCTTAGAGAAGAATCGTCTGGCGGGACAGAAAACCCGGGTGATGGAAATTGGCTCCGGAAACGGACGGGTTCTCATGGAGCTTAAGAAGCTTTATCCTGAGGTTGAATTCTACGGTATTAACAAAGAAAAAACTCACACCTTCTATCGCCGGGAAAGCTTCATCCTCACAGCACTTAAGTTTGAGATCATGACTAAGCCCGAGCTTGAGAACACTGAGCTTCCTTACGTCGTTTTCCAGGATATCGACTTCGGTGCCCGGATTCCCTATGACGAGGACAAGTTCGACCTCGTTTTTTCACAGAATGTCATCCGCTACATCAAGTACAAGTTTGAACTCTTTAACGAGATTCTCCGAATTCTTCGAAACGGGGGAATCTCCTTTCACACTGATCTTCCGCCGATTCATATCTATGAGAAGGGAGTGATCCTGGATTTTAAGGATGCCATTGGGGAGATCCGCAGAAAGGGCATCGAGATGAGGCTTCTTGAAGGTCAGCGCTCAGTTATGTTCAAAAAAGGGGACGAAAATTCTCTCTTTCCCGTGAGCCCCCATCAACCAGTCCCCTCTAAGGCTGAGTCGATGACCCAGGAGCAGCGGAGACCGGAGATGGGTTATAACTTAAAGTACTAGAGTTCTGTGAAGACCACCTGCCAGCCGCAGGTCTCGTATTTAAACTGCCGGACACGTCTTTCACCTTCAATCTGAAAATGAATGATCTCACGATCACGATCAAGACCCATGGCCTTGACGTTGATGAGTTCCCGGGCCTTTTCGATTAAGAGGCTCTGGAAGATATTTGAATTGGTAAGTGGAACTTCCGGGCATGACTGAGCGAAGGCCGGAAGAGCAAGTCCCAGAGTCAAAGAGAGGATGAGCGTTTTCATGAGTCTTCTCCTTAGAAAAATGAAGGGGTGAGAATACTCAATGAAGAAAGATTTCTAAACTCTATTTATCCTTGAGATCCCGGATGATGGCGAGGTCTTCCTCAAAGGATGGTTTAAGTTCGAAAAATTGGTCAGGGGAAACCCAACGGAGTTGGGAGTTTTCATCACTCACAAGGGCCGGCTCCCCTGCTTGAATCTTTGTCAGCCACCAGTGCAGACGAATCTTTCCATCATGAGTATCGCTTTCAGTGATCTTTCGAAGAGGAATGACACTCACCCCAATTTCTTCCTGCGCTTCGCGTATAACCGCCTCTTCCTCTGACTCCCCTTCCTCAATGTGGCCAGAGATGGGGCACCAGTAACCCGGGGCGACGGTTTAGCAGTGGGCCCGCTTGCCGAAAAGAAATTTGCCGTCACGATCGATGACGATC
>CAZPFM010000005.1:0-15404 GCA_964585845.1 uncultured Bacteriovorax sp. | reverse complement strand
CGATCATGACTCCGTGTTTTTTCACTGTATCTGAGCTAATGAACTCGGCTCACTTTTAAAAATGATCTTCGGGTCCGCACAATCAGTGAGCTCACTTGGCTTCAAATACTTCACAGGAATCCCGAGTTCATGACAAAGAGCAATCTCGGCCTGAACCCCGAAGGATCTCTCCCACCCTTCGATTTCAAGGACAATCATGCTCGATGCTTTTCGAAGAAGCGAGAGACCGAAATCCAGTATCAGAGAGCGTCGCTCTTCGTCAGTAAAGTGAACCGCCTTGGTGATGGTATGAGAGTGAACCGCAGGGCTAATCACATGGAAGTCTCTTCGAAGAAGTTTTCCGCAGACCTCCGCTGTAATCCGTGCTCTTTCTTCGCGCTGCTCATCGGTGCCGCTATAGGGGGAAGAGATAAAATGAAAGCTCATGTTGATACTCCAAAAGTAGACCAAAAAAAGGGCCCCATTCTGGGACCCCTTTGACAGATAAACCTTAGCTTCCGCAACTAATACAGTCCTGTGGGTTCTCAATAGAGCACACCATGGCTTCCTGTTGCTCGGCCGCAGTCCGTGGTTTCATATTTTCCTTGATCGTGAACTTGATCGCATCTACTGCCGGACGAGTCCGGAGGTAGTACATACCAGTCTTAAGACCAAGCTTCCATGCTGTGAAGTGAAGGCTTGAGAGCTTACCGAAGTTGGTGTCTTCCATGTGGATGTTCAAGCTCTGGGACTGATCGATGTAGGCCCCGCGGTCAGCGGCCATCTCAAGGATCGACTTCTGCTTGATTTCCCAAACTGTACGGTAGAGCTCTTTCATATCAGCAGGGATCTCTGGAATGTACTGGACCGATCCATTGTGAGCGATGATCCGGTCTTTCATGTCCTCATTCCAGAGCCCCAGGCCGATAAGGTCTCTTACGAGATGCTTATTCACGACCGCGAACTCTCCGGAGAGAACCCGACGGGTATACATATTCGAAGTCACTGGCTCGATACACTCGTTGTTCCCGAGGATCTGGGAAGTCGAAGCAGTAGGCATCGGCGCCATAAGAAGGGAGTTACGAACTCCGTGGGCCTTGATTTTCCCGCGAAGAGTTGTCCAGTCCCAACGGTCAGTTGGTTTCATTTCCCACATGTCCGGCTGGAGGATTCCCTGAGAGATAGGAGAACCTTCGTAGGACTCGTAAGCTCCGTGCTCTTTAGCAAGGTCACAAGAAGCAGAGACAGCAGCAAAGTAGATGGTCTCGAAGATTTCCTTATTCACCTGGCGCGCTTCTTCAGAGTCAAACGGAAGGCGAAGCTTAAAGAATGTATCCGCTAGACCCTGAACACCGATACCAATTGGACGGTTTTTCATGTTCGAGTAACGGGCCTCTTCTACCGGGTAGTAGTTAAGGTCGATGATCCGGTTCAGGTTACGGGTGATCTGAGTAGTCACATCAAAGAGCTTCTGATGGTTGAATTTGCCTTCTTCAACAAACATCGGAAGAGCGATGGAAGCTAAGTTACAAACCGCGATCTCTTTTTCAGAAGTGTACTGCATGATTTCCGTGCAGAGGTTCGAAGACTTGATGGTCCCGAGGTTTTTCTGATTGGATTTTTCGTTAGCAGCGTCTTTGTAGAGCATGAATGGCATGCCGGTCTCAATCTGAGACTGGATGACCTTGTACCAAAGATCCCGGGCCTTCACGACTTTAAGTCCTCGGCCTTCGGCTTCGTACTTCTCGTAAAGAGCTTCGAACTCTTTTCCGTGGCAGTCAGCAAGACCTGGAGACTTGTTTGGACACATAAGAGTCCAGTTCGCATCGGCCTCGACTCTTCTCATGAAGAGATCGTTTACCCAAAGGGCGTAGAAGAGGTCACGAGCGCGGAGCTCTTCTTTACCGTGGTTTTTCTTGAGCTCGAGGAAGTCCTCGATATCGGCGTGCCAAGGCTCGAGGTAAATCGCAAAGGCTCCTTTGCGCTTACCACCGCCCTGATCGACGTATCGAGCGGTATCGTTGAACACACGAAGCATGGGAACGATACCGTTCGATGTGCCGTTAGTGCCCTTGATGAATGATCCCTTGGCGCGGATGTTATGGATAGAAAGGCCAATTCCACCAGCTGACTGGGAGATGAGGGCACATTGCTTTAACGTTTCATAGATGCCGTTAATGGAGTCATCTTTCATCGCTACGAGGAAACACGAAGACATCTGGGCCTTGTTGGTTCCGGCGTTGAAAAGAGTCGGAGAAGCGTGAGTGAAGAATCCCTCTGAGATGAGGTGGTAAGTCTTCATCGCCTCTTCGATATTGTCCGGCTGAACACCGAGAGCGACCCGCATGAAGAGATGCTGTGGACGCTCAACGATCTTGCCGTTGACCTTTAAGAGGTAAGACTTCTCAAGAGTTTTGAATCCGAAGTAGTCAAATTCGAAATCCCGGGAGTAAGCGATCTCTTTTAAGATTCTATCCTTGTGCTCACGAGCGTACTGGTAGAACTCTTCAGAAACGAGCGGCTGCTTCTCACCCGAGAACTCATCTTTAAAGTTATAAAGCTTATCCACTGTCTCCATGAAGGAGTCAGAAGTTGAGCGGTGTAGATTGGCGACTGCGATCCGGCCCGCAAGACGAGCATAGTCCGGGTGAACAGAAGTCATATAAGCAGAAACTTCGGCCGAGAGATTATCGAGCTCAACTGTGGTGATTCCATCGTAGAGACCATTGATCGTGCGCTGAGCGACGGTCATGGCGTCCACGTACTTTGGATCAAGATTGTACGTGAGCTGGGAAATTCTGTGGGTAATCTTATCGAACTGAACCGGCTCTCTTTTGCCTGAACGTGTTGTAACTAACATTATCTACTCCTTAAAAATCCATATCTGTTGAGAAATTGAACTGTGACCCTGCTGGCTCCTTAGAGGAATTAGCAACGCCGGCCTTCTGGTACTCGGAAACTCTTCGCTCGAAGAAGTTTGTCTTACCCTGCATGGAAATGAGTTCCATCCAGTCAAACGGGTTCTTCGCATCCCAGATATTTGAGTAACCAAGGGAGCGCATGAGTCTGTCAGCGACAAAGCGGATGTACTCTTTCATAAGATCAGCGTTCATTCCGATGAGAGAAACCGGAAGAGCTTCAGTGATGAAGTCGCACTCAAAGTCCACAGCTTCCATGATGAGTTCACGGATGCGGGCCTCAGAAGGCTTATTCTCGATGTAGTCTCTATAGAGAAGACAAGCGAAGTCAGTGTGAAGACCTTCGTCACGGCTGATGAGTTCGTTAGAGAATGTAAGGCCCGGCATGAGGCCGCGCTTTTTTAACCAGAAGATGGAGCAGAAAGCACCAGAGAAGAAAATCCCCTCGATGGCAGCGAAGGCCACAAGTCTTTCAGCGAAAGAGTCATTGCCGTTGATCCATTTCATGGCCCAGTCAGCTTTCTTCTTAATGCATGGGATATTATCGATGGCCTTGAAGAGGTACTCTTTCTTGGATTCTTCTTTGATGTAGGTATCGATCAGAAGACCGTAGGTTTCAGCATGGATGTTCTCCATGGCGATCTGGAATCCGTAGAAGGCACGGGCCTCAGGGATCTGAACATCGTTATAAAAACGAAGGGCCAGGTTCTCATTGACGATACCGTCAGAAGCCGAGAAGAAGGCCAGGATGTGAGAAATAAAGTGACGCTCTTGATCGTTGAGGTTTTCCCAATCATTTAAGTCAGGATAGAGGTCGATCTCTTCGGCAGTCCAGAAGCTTGCCATCGCATTCTTGTACATTTCCCAAATGGTCTGGTGCTTGATCGGGAAAAGAACAAACCGGTCATTGGTTGTTTCTAGTAGTGGTTCTCTCTGCATACCCCAACTCCTTCGTCATGATGTGTGTGGTAATTGTTATTATCTGTCTTGTATTCAAGCGTAGTGGGAGTTCTGACAATTGGAAAGCGAAAAAACTAGATATAGTGTTATCGACATTTTTTTGACGGTTTTTTTACTAGATTTGGTGTTTGTCCGACTAAATTTATCGATGAAATTCTCTGACATTTTAACAAAAACTTACATTCCTGAGGCTAAAAATCATCTTCACTTTACAAACGAATTTGAGAATCGAAATGGAGGGGGGGAAAAATCTGCCGCTACAAGAGAAGATCTAGCAAACCAACCAAGACGAGGCCCAGTAAAAATCCTCTCAGGCTGAAGGAATCGGTCTCCGCCTGAAGCTTCTCCCGCACCTCAAAGATCACAACAGAGAGCATGGAGGCCCCCGCAAAGGAAAGGGAGAACGGAAGAGTCACGCCACTCTGAAGGGCAAAGCGGAAACCTCCTAAAGCCGAGAGACTCTCAATCAGCGCTGTGAGGCCATTGGCAAGAAGAGCATTCCTGAGTCCAAAGCCCGCCAGAAGAAACTTCAGGCTTGAGGCAAAGCCCTCAGGGAGATTCTGGATAAAGATCGCCACTGACAGAGGAAGAGATTCTCTCCATCCCAGGGCCGCCACATCCACCCCCACACTTAAACCTTCCGGGACATTATGCAGGGCCATAACAAAGACAAAGAGAAAAGCCTTCTGGTGAAGGAGATTTGAAGTGAGCTTACGGATGAGAAAGGATGAGGCGAAGATGAAAACAAGTCCTGCCCCTATTCCCTGAAAAAAGATCCCATAGGAGGAATCCGTGGAAGAGATGATCAGGAGTGCCGGTAAGAAGAGAGAGAAAAGTGAAGCCCCAGTCATCACACCTGCCCCGAAAGACTCCCAGAAATTCCAGGATGAGTCTTTGAAGTAATGGTGAAAAAAAACAGGAACTGAGCCCAGAAGAGTCGAGACTCCACAGACAAAGATTAGACCTAACGCAGTAGTGATATTTAGCATCGCTTCTTATTGTCACGGTTCTTATCAAAGCTGTCTAATCGAAGAAATCAATGAACCTATAGAGAATATAAATTAGACCCCTGCAAGCATGGGGACTAGAATAGTCGTATTCAACTTCAAAGGAGATTATCCATGGCAAAGAATACGAAATCTAAAAAATCCAAAGTATCCGCACCTTCCATTGACATCGGGATCTCTGAATCTGATCGAAAGAGCATCGCTCAGGGTCTGGGAAAGTTTCTCGCCGACTCCTACACCCTTTATCTTATGACCCACAATTTCCACTGGAATGTGAAAGGTCCTATGTTCAACACTCTCCACCTTATGTTTGAAGGTCAGTACACTGAACTCGCCCTGGCAGTGGATACTATCGCCGAAAGAATCCGTGCTCTAGGCTACCCTGCTCCAGGAACCTACGGTGAGTTTATTAAACTCTCCTCCATCAAGGAGATCACGGGCCAGCCGTCAGCAGAAGAGATGATCAAGCATCTGGTGAAAGGTCAGGAAGCGGTTGTGAAAACTGCCCGCTCCATCTTCCCAGTGGTCGAAAAAGCTGGCGATGAGCCCACAGCTGACCTCTTGACCCAACGGATGCAACTCCATGAAAAAACGGCCTGGATGCTAAGAAGTTTACTTGAATAAGATATAAATACCCTGACCTCCTTTAGACTAAACTGGAGGAGGTCTCTATGACTGAATTTGCTTTAGGTGCAGTGGTTTTTTGTATGATCTATCTTGAGATCGTTTTCAGATAAATAAAAAACCAAGTACCAAAAAAAATCTCTGTGAATCTTATCAACAAATTTTAGATTTCTATTCATAAAGTCGATACTTCCTCTGCTGCGGCGGAGGAATGAATGATCTTCTATACCCTTCAGGGTCCCAATGAAATTCTCGAGATCCACGACACTAAATTAGTGGTGATCAAAAAGGGTTTGAGAACTTATTTTTCTAAAGAAAATCTCGTGCAGACTTTCCCCATGGATGAGCTGACTAACTTCGAAATCAAAGCGCCTAAGTTTATCTTCGCAGGGAAACTTGAATGGGCTTCTTTAAGTGGTGAGGTGAAAACTTTTCGCTACACCAGTCCCCATGAGATGGTTAAAAAGATCGAGCGCTACATGCAGAAAAAAACTGAAAAGAATCACTCCCTCCAGACTCTCAAAGCTGCTTGATTCACCGGTAAAGAAATCTTTACCGCCCATCTTTTTCACCGTGGTTATGATTTAAGAAACAATCACGGAGGAATATCATGCACCCAGGGAAGGCCGCACTTCTACTCATCACTCTTTTGTCTCTTCTTACGTCCTGCTCTTCTTATGAGAAGGCCAAAGCAAATAAGCTCTATGTGGTTGGTTCCATCGGGACAGGAGTCCTTGGCGAATCCTCCGATGAGCAAGGCGGAGTTAGTATTTCCGATCAAACCATGGAGACGGCCACCAATCTCACTGGGGTTCTGGGCTATCGATTTAACATTTTTGCTCTGGAGCTCATGTTCGCTAGCCTTGGAAAGCCTGAAATTCAATTTGAAGATCAATACACTGAAACCCATGATGCCAATTTCATTGGCGGGGGCTTTCATTGGACATGGAACTGGTTTGATCTCAAGGTGGGATACGGAAATGTAAAAGACACTGTGAAGTTTGAGAACGGACCATTAGGTGCCAATATAAACTTTGATCCCAAGTCTTCTTCAACAAGTTCTCTGGGTGCCTATTTCGGGATCGGAGCTAATTTTAACCTTGGTAAGGATACAGAGTTCATCTTTGATTATACAGGTTTTGCCTGGGAAGATGATACCAAGAGATCCTGGACTAATGGCACAGCATCCGGGAGTAGTGATTCAAAATCTAATGCCTATACCTTGTTGAGTGTGGGAATCCGCTGGTTTCTCTAAGAAACAAAAAGGGCCCTCAAGGGGCCCTTTTTTTTAGATCTTTTCAGTTTCAGAGAAGAAGTTAAGCGGCTGTCTTACGTCCACAACCCCTCCCCCTTTTGGTTTTGGGAAATCGATGATCGAGAGAACCTGCCCCATACATCCCACACCTTTTTTAGAGAAGCGGGCATCCTTAGCGCGGATGTCGTATTTTCCAACTTTACCAGAGGCAGAGATTGTGAAGTTCAGGTCAATGACCCCTTTAATCTTATCCGAAGTCCCGATGAGTTCCTGCTGGTAGCAGTGACGGAACTGAGGAATGTATTCCCGAAGAATTCGGCGAAGAAGTTCCGGGTCCATGGATCCCAGCACCACCGTCTTTGGCTCAAGGTAAGCAGAATCAAAGCCAGACTTTGAAGCTAGACCTCGTGAACCGTAGGAAGCCGAACCGGAACCGGACTTATCTGAGCCGTTAAACTTAGAAACTCCAATGTCTGCCCCTGCTACAAGCTCCCCTGTATCAGAAGATCCTGTATTGAACGTAGAATCCTTTAGGGCCGACTTTGAGGTCCCCTGAGCATTAATCTTCGGAGCGTCCCCTACAACAGAATTAAGGGCAATTGAAGACTTAAATGAATAGGACTTCACAGGAGTTGTTGCCACTGGCTGGGCCGCTGCAGGATCTGGTGCTGCTGCCTTGGCCACCACTTTCTTATTAGAAGAGGCCGAAGCAAACTCAACTTTCTGATTCGGCTGCTGAGTATCCTTATGACCTGTGTTTTCGGTTTTGCTTGTGAGCTCCTTGGCCGAAAGATCAGACTTCTCCTGAGCTTCCGTTGGCTTCTGAATAGGCTTAGCGATGGTATAAACAATCGCCTTATCCTCTTTAATATCCTCATCCTTAGGAACAGTGATGAAGAGAAGGATCAAAAGTGGCAGGAAGATGGAGGCAAAGACCTTACCGGATTGCTGAAAGAATTCTCGATCGCGGTAAAAGAGTGGGATTCCGCGCCAATTCACTCCCTTATCAACAAGACGAATCGAGACCTGCTCAGTCCCGTGGGTCAAAAACACGGTCTCATTGAGATCAATAGACTCCCAAGGAGTCGAAGGGATTACCGCTTCATTTGGATAGAAGCGTAGATCGCCATTAGAGATGGTAAAGATCTTACTTCGCTCAAGGGTGTGGAAAAGAACCGTCTTCTTTCCTTTTACCGAGTCGAGAAAGAAATCCCCGTCCTTTAGGTCAAGGTAGGAGATATCCATCATCATCCCGTTCACATAGCTGATCACCTCAAGACGCTTACTCTTAGTGGTGTAAGCAATCTCCAGGGGCTCGACGGACTCTTCGAGCTGAACGTATTCGCCGGTGAACTGAACTTCTGGTCTTGTATCAAGAGGTTTGAAAGAGGATTCATCAAAATGAATGTCGCAGTATTCACCGTCAATGAAAATAAGACCCTCTTTCGGAGGAAGCTCGAAGTGCTGAGCTTCCGCAGGCATCGCCGGAATGATCGCTTCATCGAGGTTCACGATTTGTGCTTTCTCTTCGAGGCATTCGACAGAGAAGCTCAGGTTACCGATGGTAAGAACGTCCCCTGCTCCTACGAAACACTCTTCAACCCGACGGCCATTCACATAAACACCGGCCTCGGAATAAAGATCCTTAACCATGATACCTTCGTCGTTTTTGAGGAAGATAAAGGCATGGTAGGACGAAATCGAATGATCTTTGATCTGATACTCGCAGTGCTCATGAGAGCCCACGAGGATTTTCTTCTTATCAATTTTAAAGGGCTCCTGAATCCGCTGATCCAGGCAACGCAGTACAAACTGACCCTGAAGGGTGGAAGCTTTCATTATTTACGCTCCTCTTTTTTCCTGGACGCGACCATGCGCTCGATTTTCTGGGAGATATTGGTGATCTCCAGAACACCACTGCGGTCACGCTTTTTCATGACATCATGAGCTCCCTCAACATCACCTTTCTTTAAAAGAAAGAGTGCGTAGGTGGCGGCGATGTCTTCCCGGCGGAAATGTTCCTTCGGGATCTTGGCAAAGTAACTGGCAGCTTCCTTCATATCCCCCTTAAAGAGGTAGGCGTTTGCCAGTGAAAAATAAACATCAATGTCTTTATGTCCACTGAAGGCCGAATCATCCAGAAGATCGATGGCCTTATCATAATGACCAAACTGAAGGTAGAGCTGGGAGAGATTGTATTTTGGCACCCGGAATTTCGGGGCCAGTTTCATGGAATCTTTCATGAGGTCCCGGCCCTTATCCCATTGGGAGTGCTTAAAGTGGATGAGGCCAAGATTATTGAGGGCGATGGAGCGGATCTTAGGTTCTTTAGTTTCTTCCAGAGTCATGCGGTAGAAGAACTCGGCCTTATTCCAGTTCTCATCCAGAAAGTAGCAGTTTCCTACGTGGAGCCAGTAATAATGCTGCTGACCACGCTTCTCGTATTCTTTCCGGTAGACGTCCAGGGCCTTAGAGGTATTCCCCTTATAGCACTTCACCACCGTGTTCTTCGGATCCGCAAACTTCTCTAAACGCTCTTCTCCCCAACGCATATAGGATTCATCTGCAAGAGAGTCCCATTCAGCATCGTTAATCTGTCGATTAATCCGGCTTGAAGAGCAGGAGGCCAAGAATATGAGGGCCATTAAAAGAAGTGTTGTTTTCATAACTATTCCCGAACCTTATCCATAGTGAGACCAGTAAAAAATGAGTTCACAGGATTTTCCACTTCTTCAAGTGAAGCGATTGTCCTGGATCCCTGGGTCAGGGCCTCTTTTTCACGGAGGGCCTTGGTTAAACTTTTCTCGTATTGGTTAGACGTGCTGAGAAACTGCGAAGCCACTTGTCTCATTGCTCCTCTAAAGTCATTCACGATCTCTTTATCAAGACCTTTTGGATCCATTGTCTGAATCCTCTTCCCCACAGCGAGGTAGAGTTCAGAGAAGAGCTTGGTGGAATAGATCGCAAGATCCGTCTGATTAGACTGAGTCAGCTCGTGGTACTTATCTTTATAAGTCTGTACTCTCTTCAGGTAATTTTCGAGTGCCTTGTTATAGGCCTCACCGTCAAAGGCCGGCTTATTCCAGTAGTTGAAGGCCATAAGGGACTTCTGTGCTTTTTTGGCCTTAGCAAATGTCCGGATCTCATTTACCCACTTCGATGCTTCTTCATTCTTCAGATCTTCGAGATCAGAGAGCATCTTATCTTTCATGGAGAGATTATCCTCAGACCAGTACCACTTCTGAAGAGTCAGGCGATACTGAGTGAGATATGGTTCCACAGAGTGTTTTTTGACAAAAGAGCGAAGAGCAAAGAACTCCCCTTTCTTTTCATACTGCTGATAGATCTGGGCCAGGGCCGTATCCACCAGAGCGGGATTCTCAAGGCACTTGGAGTATTTAGAGACAATCTCCTCGGCATCCTTAGCATTATCTTCTACAAGAGAAGTCATGATACCGATTTCAAAGAATCTATTCTGGAGACGATCTTTCAGTGAACAGTTACGGGCCAGGTGATTCCGGGCCATTTTTCCTGCGGTCACAAAATCCTGGAGACGGTACATGCGCTCAGTGATCTTTAATTCCTCGTCCCGGCGCTCGAGCATCTCTGCCTTATTCATGCGGGCGTGGGCTAGATCGATCCAATGATAGGACTTCACCGGCTCACCAAGTTCAAGATAGGCCATGGCAGCGAAGAAAGCGGACTGGAACTTCACTTTATCGGTATAGAGCTTATTGACGTAAATTTCTTCGAAGCCTTTGGCGGCCGCAAGCTTATCCCCTGATTTTGCCACTTCCTGGTACTGGATGAAGAGGATATTCCCGAGGACGATCTCGGTCTTTGTGATCGTCTTCTTAGAGAACTTCAAAAAGCCCTCTTTAAACTTATGAATGTAGAAGGCAAGTTTCTTTGTATTCTTCTTTTCGATGAACTGATCGAGGACCTTGGTCATGAGCTTCTGCTGCTCTTTGAGGTGCTCAGGGTAATACTTATGGAAACTAGCTACTAGATCAGAAGCTTTCTCATCATCCTGGAGCTCGAGGTAGATCTCAAAGAGTTTAGGATAGATCTGCTCTGACTTCGGGTCCCGGGGCCAGAAAGAAAGGTGCTCAGTGTAGGCAAAGATGAGGTAGTCACGGTTAGTCTTCTTATCCAGGACTTCCATTCCCGTAAGGGCGAGAAGCGAGTTAAGAGACTTGCGAGCACGGTCATGGTCTTTAGCCTTACGGGCCTCCTCGATAGAAACCTTATAACTTGGGGCCGCATCCTGGAAGCGACGAAGAGAGTAATAGGTTTCGGCCTGGAAGTAGTAGTACTCGGCCTTGCGGGTGTTATCAAGTGCGATGAGGTGCTGGAAGAAATTGAGAACAAGATTGAGTTCTTTTTCACGGTACTCACTCTCGGAGCGCTTCATGTCCTTAGCGAGTTTAACCTGAATGAATCCGGCAAGGCTTCGCATCTTCTCGATAGCGTCCTCTTTACGACCAACAGGAAGTTTCTTTTCCTTTCCATCTTCGGACTCAGCTTCTTTATAATAGGCCACAAGCTTCCGGGAATAAACCTCATGATCGTAGAAGCGGCTATAGTGGCGGTAGAAATCGAGGTAATTATGAAAAAGATCTTCCTGGTACTGAGGAGTTTCATTCTTGTTGATGAGCTTCTGAACTGAGGCGAGGATCTCTTCAGTTTCCTTCTCATGGCCTTTATCC
The DNA here is from genome assembly GCA_964585845.1 of uncultured Bacteriovorax sp. Classification (GTDB taxonomy): domain Bacteria; phylum Bdellovibrionota; class Bacteriovoracia; order Bacteriovoracales; family Bacteriovoracaceae; genus Peredibacter. Next base: position 3,952 of record CAZPFM010000005.1, on the reverse strand, counting down.
ATGGCCTTTAAGGCCATAGGAAGAAGATACGGAACAGGATCTTTTTCGTTATCAAGGTAGAACTCAAGCCCTTCCAGAGGACGGGAAGCATAAACATAGAATGAGCCGATATTATCCAGCACCTGGTCCCGGATATCGACGTAGGCAAGATTCTTTGATTTTGTATAGGATTCACGGATCGTTGAGATCGCTGCATCGAACTGACGGGATTTCAGGTAACACCAGGAGAGGTTGAAGAGGTGCTTTGTAAGCCATTCATCATCCGGGTTCTTAATGGCCTTAGTGTAGTACTTAATCGCCTCGGCGTATTTTTTCTCGTTGTAGTAGTGATCGGCCAGGGCCGTGGTGGCGTGGTGGCGAAGGGATTTTTGGTTATTACCCGCGAGATAAATGGAATCTAAAAGATAGCGCTCGGCCATCTTATCTTTACCGTAGTCCCGGGAATTGAGTCCTAAGGCGTAGTAGATCCATGGCTTGTGCATGGTATTTGGATACTCTTTAAGGAGCTTTAATCCGTAGTTTTTAGTGAAGTGATAGTAAGAGCGGGTTTCTTTGAAGAAGGCTTCCTTCCCCTTCCCGGATCCGGCCTTCGCCGATTGGGTCATGAACTCTTTGTTATTTTTTTCGTGGATGAGTTTAAGCTTTTCAGAGTGGAGCTCGAGCATGCGGTACTTAAGATCCGGCCCTTTTCTCTTGGCACTCTCCACGATCTTCATCTCTACACCCACAAGGCGCATGAGTTCATCCCAACGGGCCTGAGATTTGTTCTCAGTAGCGAGGGCGAACTGGGAGATAAAAAGGATGGCGAGTAAAAACTTCATCTAGTAGTTTCCTTTCACGATGAACTTAAACTGTGAATATCCGGCCAAAGCTGAGTCATTCATCACACGCTGAACGACGGCGTAGTCCATGTCTTTATCGAAGATGAGGTTCACAAGCTCAGCATTCAGAGGATGATTCTTCTTCTTGTTCTCCTCTTCGGTTTTTGCCTTCACCTCTTTGAGGGCATTTGTGAGAGAAATCATGTCTCCCGAGGCAGGAAGTCGGCCGATCTCTTTGTTGTTAAGAAAGACCTTTGATTCCCGATTGATCTGCACCACCGGGGCGTAGCGAGTAAGCTCCCGGGCATCTGATGAAGCCATTTCAATATTTTTCTGAAGATCCAGCTTCAGGTCCGAAGCATTATAGGATTTCAGAAGGAACACGAGAAGAATTGTCAGAATGTCGAGGAGAGATGTGATATCCACATCTACTGGCTCTCTTTTTTTATGGCGACTGAATCTCTTTTTCATTATTTCACTCCGGAATTATCAAACACGATTTGCTCGAAGAGCTTTTTCTTCGTGTCCTTGTTTTCCTGTGTTGAGTCGATGAAGCTCACAAGGTACTGGAAGGAGACCTTAGGATCGGCCTTGACGATCATGGTGTTCTCATCCGGATGACCTTCTTTGAGGCCACGGAGATAGTCTTTCATCTTGTCCTGCTCAGTAGAAGCAAAGGTCCGGGTCTGCGGACGCTTAAGTCCGTGCTTAACGACAACCTTATCCTTACTCACTTCCATCGTAAGATTGAGCTTATCTTTTTCATCCTTTTCCGGGACGGACTTTGTCATCGGCACTGATGAGCCGATTTCGTAGACGTCCAGGAACTGGGCGGACATGAGAAGAAAGAAGATGAAGATGAACACGGAGTCGAGAATCGGCACTAGATTCAGCTTCTCCGGTTTTTTCATTTTATGACCAGTCTTCATGGGCAAATCCCTTGGGTTTCCTGATTAAGCTGCTTTATCCTGAGACTGAACGATACCGGCTTTTTTAGTTCCGATAAGATCCAGGAGCTTCACGGAGTTCTCTTCGATTTCTCCGATCATCTTCTCCCCTCTAGTCGTGAGGAAGGAGTGGATCACCATGAGTGAGATGGCAGAGATAAGACCGAGGGCCGTGGTGTTCATGGCCACCGCAATACCTTCAGCAAGGAGCTGAGCCTTCTGAGAAGCTTCGGCCTGGGCAACGGCCGCGAAGGAAGCGATGAGACCCTGAATGGTTCCAAGGAGACCAAGAAGAGTTGAAAGGTTGGCACAGAGTGCGAGGTAGGCCAGGCGCTTTTCAATCTGTGGAACCACTTCGAGGATACTAGCTTCCAGAGCATCCTGAATCTGTTCCTTGGACTGGTTGGCGCGCTTAAGACCATTTTTCATCACGAAGGCCAGAAGGGCCGGAGATTCAGAACAGTGCTGGATAGCATCCTGAACCTGGTTTCCAATCACATGCTTTTTGATACTTCCCATAAGGGAGGCGCCGTCGATGTCGAACTTAAAGTATTTCTTTAAGCGTTCATCGGCAATGGCCACACCGAGACACCATACGATGGCGATGACCCACATGAAGATCCCACCGTCATTCATGAACCGTGCGGCCCACTGAAAAATGTTTTCCTGAACGACTGGATCAGTCACTACTTCTTGCATTGGTGCCTCCTGGGCCGAAACCTGAGATATGTTGATGGTAAGAGTGAATAGGAAGAGAATGGACTTCGCTGAGAGTTCCGAGAAACTGAGATTAGATCTTTTCATTAAATAACCAGAACAGACTATTGAGTCATGCTCTTTTTTTCGATTCGTCCGTATCAACTAACGTGCAACTTGAAGTAACGTCCAACCACTGAATCGAAAAGGGTCTCACTAAATTTTTGTCATTCTACGCTTTCAAAAAAAATTATCAAGCGCCTAGGCGGGGAAAAAATCCATGTCTTCCACGTTTTATCCTACTTACGAAACCACTGCCAACGCTTGTGGTCTCCAGGTCAATCGGGGTAGCAAAAATCCTTTGCACCCTATCTAATCGACTCCATATCCTTTCGGATGAACGGGTTAAAATCCTTACGTGAATATAGCTCAAGCTGAAATCTTTTTCGCTCACGCTCCCTCACCGAGATATCACCGGGGGCGATGAGCTGGCCCTTAACCTCTAGATTTCCCAGGTCAAAACGCTCGTATTTCTTATATTCATAGATCGTCCGGGTCTCCTGAGCAAAGGAGGAGGATATCCAGATCATTCCCAGAAAAAGTCCTAAAGTTTTCATCGTCTTTCATCCTCAATCCGGACCGCCCGGCAGTTCGATTTCAATCCCAGAGAGTAGTCACCGAGTTCGTCGGCCCAAAAGGCTCCGTGGAACTTCCAGAAGTACTCAAATCGGCTTCGGTTCACGTTGGAGTAGTCTCCCCGACTCCGGTCTGCGATAAGCTTCTTATTCTTGTAGACCAGATCCTTCTTGCGGGAAATGGTCTCAAGGTTGAGCTTAAAGAGCTCCTCAGAGAAGAAGGGAACTGTCTCCAGGAATTGGAAGATATCGGATTTAGCGTTGTAGTTGATCTTCGAGACCATGTTGGTCTTCACTTCATGAAGATGGGGCACAAGACGCTTCTGCTCTTTGAGCGGCTCCTTGGCCACGATCTCACGCATCTCCTCGTTCACCTTATGGATGGTGTTGAAATCGAGACTGTAACGAACCTGTTTTTTTAGTCGGGTGATGATCTGTTTGACGAATTCCTCGTGCTTCTCGAGCTCTTCTCCCGGTTTAAACATCAGGTTGTAAAAATAGTCCTGGGACTTCATGTTCTTTTTTAGGACCGCAGACAGGGAATTAAACCGCGGACGATAAGAATCGTAGTACTGGCCAATAACTGTCAGAGAATCGTCGTAGAGACACATCTTGAAATAGGCCAGGGCCGTGAGGTACTCCGCCTCTGGAAAGAAGTAAGTGTTCAGGAGCGGAGACTTATAGGTCACCAGAAGCCCCAGGGCACGGTTGTAGTCACCCATCTGATAGTAGACCCAGGCTTTCTCAAGAAGGATATATGGCCATTTGTAGGACTTCTTCGGGATCTTATCATAGGCGTCGATAGACTCCTGAAACTTCCCCCGGTTAAAGAGGTGGCGGGCACGGTTCACAA
>CAZPFM010000004.1:0-18204 GCA_964585845.1 uncultured Bacteriovorax sp. | reverse complement strand
CCTAAGGCAAAACCATTAACGAGAGCGACTTTCGGGTAGGGGAGGTCTTCATAGCCACTGAAGATCTCATTGATTCCCCAGATCCAGCTTTTCATTTCTTCTTCAGTTTTTTTGAAGTGATCCAGGAATTCTGTAACATCCGCACCGAAGACAAATCCCGAAGGTTTACCGGAGGTGAAGAGGAGACCCTTGGCCTTTTGCTTTTTAATGACTTCCAGGGCCTCGCCGAGACCTTTTAGGGCTGTGGCATTGAAGACATTAGTAGACTGATCTTTCAGATCGAAAGTGAGTTTAAGAATCTCACCCGAGAGCATTTCGAGGCGAAAGGCCTCTCCTGAATAAAGCATGAAAACTCCTTAGAAAATAAGGATAATTCTACCTTCCAGGAGTGATAATTTCCTCAGAAATGCACCGGAGTGCAGGAGTCAGGTTAGAGCATCTTTTCGATGTCTTTTTTGATGTCTTCAGGTTTATCCGTCGGCGCGTAGCGCTTTACCACTTTGCCGTCCCGGTCTATCAGGAATTTCGTGAAATTCCACTTGATGGCCTCAGTCCCCAGAACCCCGGGCTTCTCCCCTTTGAGGAATTTGTAGAGGGGGGCGGCATCGGAGCCGTTGACATCGACCTTGGAAAACATAGGAAAGGAGACATTGTAGTTAAGAGAGCAGAAATTTTTAATCTCTTCCTCATCCCCTGGCTCCTGCTTCCCAAACTGATTGCAAGGGAAGCCCAGGACCTCTGCCTTCCCTGATAATTCCTTATAGAGGGCCTCAAGACCCTCATACTGAGGGGTAAAACCACACATACTGGCGACGTTGACGATGAGGAGGAATTTCCCGTGGAATTTTTCGAGGGATACTTCCTTTCCATCGATATCTTTGACAGTGAATTCATGAACGGAATGTGGCATATAAGAGTCCTTGATTGAGATTTTGCCCAGTATAGCCGAAAAGGTTTTCAGTGATGACTGAATTTTTTAACATGAGTGCCCAATGAGTCAGCGCCGAGGCACCCCCCGATGCGATACCTGTAAGATCAATGTGCCATTGTGCATCTGTTCTTCTTTAAAGCCGTTTTCTATTGAGACTGCTGTCTCGCTCATCGTCCATGTGAGGGAGTTAAAACTCACATCCAATTCAGCTCAGTTCATTCAGTTGATGCTTCCCGAAAATGCCAAGACTTTTATCAGGGGTAAGGTCTTTGAGGACTTCACACCCGATGAGATTGTCGCTCGTTCCGGTCGACCAATCTTTCTCTATCCCCATGAGGATGCGGTGGAGCTCAATGAGAAATTTCTCCAGGAGCACCCGGGGCCTTATCACCTCATCGTTCCCGATGGTAACTGGCACCAGGCACGGAAAGTCCGTAAAAGAGAAGGGGCTTTTCAAGAGATGATGGCCGTAAAACTCCCCGCGGGGATTACCGCTGAATACCAACTCAGGAAAGCTCCCCAGCCGGAATGGGTGTCTACTTATGAGTCTGTGGCCCATGCTCTGGGAGTCCTGGAGGGTGAAGCAGTCCGGGATGAGCTCATGAGCTTTTTTCGGGCCTGGGTTCAGCGCACGCTTTGGAATCGGGCCGGGAATCAAAAGGTCTAATCAGGCGGCCAGGATATCGATCTCCTGATCTTCCATATGGGTTTTAAGACTCTCCAATGCTTCCGCGTGAAGCTGACAGATCCGCCCCTCAGAGAGATTGATTATTTTAGAGATCTCAAAGAAATTGAGATCCTCGAAGTATTTTAATTGAACAATAAGGCGCATAGTCCGTGGCAGCTCTTCCATCACCACCGAGAGAGTTTTTCTGAGAGCATAGAACTCAAACTCATTATTCTCCAGACTCGCATTATTCAGGGTCTCGCCTTCGATATAGGGTTTGATAGTTTCACCCTTTTCATACTGCTCTAAGCGAGTGATGTCCCGGCTTTTAAAAGGAAGGACATTACTCATCTCCTGAGTCGTAGGAGTTCGGCCCAGTTCCTCAGTCATTTTACTTTTAGCGGCCTTGTATTTTTTCTGCTTATTTCTTTCTGATCTCGTCATCCAGTCTTGCTTGCGTAGCTCATCAATGATCTCTCCCCGGATGCGGAATTCCGCATAGGTCTTGAACTGATTTTTTTTATCTTTATTGTACTTATTCATGGCATCGATGAGTCCGATGACTCCCACCATGACTAAGTCTTCGAAATCCAAGACCTGGTGGTACTGGTAGTGAAAGTGCCGGGCCCAGTACTGAATGGTGGGCATGAAATTTTTTATGATTTCCTGCCGAGAAGACTCATGTGGGTTAAGTTTTTGGCTCACGATCACTCCCGTTGTTGTGTAGGAGCATTCTCCCATACAAAACGAGGATGATCGGATATTTACGAATGATCGGGTGTTTAGGATGTAATCCCTGAGAAAACCGCAGCTTCTCTCAGGGAGAATCGCCTTATTTAGTTGGCAGCGAGGTCGTATTCTTCAATTTCTTCTTCAGAACCGCTGGCCAGCCATTCCTGGTATTCATCGAGTTCCATGATCTCATCTCGGAAAATCACGACTCTCCAATTGGCCTGATTCTGATCAAGGACTAAGAGATTATCCAGGTCGAGAACCTTCTGCTGAATCTCTTCAGTCAGAGAGTTAAAATCCATCTCTGCTTCGAGACGAAGAATTTTTTTGTTCTTCATAATGTAGTAGTGTGGATTCATGAATACCCTCCTGGCGTTCGTGGCGGCCAATCATTGGCCCGATGAATTAATGGTTCCATCTTTCAACTCATATCACAAGGGATCCTGAATTTTTTTTTCTGATTAGTTCTCACACCTCTAGATCGGACCATGGGATAGGGGTAACCGAAAAAACAACTCAACTTTTCAAGGCCAAAAAGAAACCGTCCCCGTGACTCCAGTAGAGCACAATCGGCCCCGATGAATTCAGAAGACTATTTCTAAGAGGCTTAATTCTCATGGATCAGCTTGGCACGAAAGATGCTCTATACCATAGCAAGAGAATCAAACCCCGCTAAGGATTGGCAGGATGAGAGACTCGATAAATACATTATTAGTTTAAGTCTCAAGGAAAGAAGAGCGGCGAGGATCCATGGATTCGGCATCTGCCCGAAGGACCCGCCCGGTTCAAGGACGAACCACTTTTTAATTTCACTCAAGGAGGAGTGTTATGGATGATGTGCTGGCACTGGTTGTAGGTTTTCCCCTTCTGATTTCTTTCTCTATCATCCTTTTAAATTTCAAGGCCAATACTCCCAAGAAATGAAATAATTCTATGGTCCTATTTTGGCGGTGCCATTTAGGAAAACACCAGTGTCACTAAATATCCTCTTCTCCTAAAATTCACCTTTTAAGTAACTGACGAGTTGGCACGGTTTCTGCTCTTATGATTTCCATCAGGAAACACAGGATGTGTTTTCAGAACAAGTGCAGGAAGCCTAAAGAAGAGGGAGAGAGCAATGGAGATGATGGTACTACTCGGCGGGATGATGACAATGTTAACCGTGAGCCTTGCTTTTCAGTATGCGATGACGAGAAAGAAGGCCTTGCGGGTGAAGATAAAAGATTAAATTATTCGCAAATAATGACTTGGGGGTCGGACTTCACGGAGATCCGGCCCGCTTCATCGAGCACGACCGAGCCACTCTTTTCCATCACAAGCTTTCCGCCCAGCTTTCTTAAGCTGCCCTCGATCCCGATCTGTACCGTTTCTCCATCTTGATCCTGTTCAACCCTCTGATCATAATGAAGCCGCTCATTCTCACAGTGATAGGCAATCTTGTATTTAATATCCGAGTCAGAACCCTCGTCCATTTCCCGGTATTGACCATCTGTATGAATGATCTCTCTGTGCTCAACCCCTGTGTAGGGATCCTCAGTGATCATTTCATATGTGGCGGCCCCTCGGGTTCGGGCCTGGGAGATTTTTATTCCCGGCAGCCTCTCCAGACTTAAAGCTTTGGTGCAATTTCTATAATTGCCCTGAAGCTCGGGACAGGCAGCGGCACTCATACTCAAAAGACTAAGGAAAAGGATGGATTTCATGGCCGGACCATAACCCGGTTAGGGATCTATCCCATGGGAATTGAAAAAATTACACAGGACCCAGGGCCAGCTGGTCCTAAAATTATGGCACCGATCAGAGCTAAATTGATACCGAATGGACTTAATACCCGGATGTGAAGCCTTTAGAGTTGGCACGAAACCTGCTCTATAGAAATACAACAAGAGAAGACCAGGAAGGATTTCTCGAGATAGGGCAGGAAGCTTTGATTCACGAGGAGGGAATCAATATGGAAACACTAGTACTACTTTTTGGACTTTCAACAATGCTTATGACCACGCTGTGTTTCCAGCACTACAGTTTTAAAAAGATTCGTGTAAAAGCGAAGTAACATAGAAGCCCCTCGAAAGAGGGGCTTTTTTTTTGCCAATAAACGACTCTGTAATTTTCACCCCAGGGCCTCTTTGCTCACCCTCATTGCCACCGATCGATCACCTTCTGATACCGAATTCGCCTAAATCATTTGAAATGATTAAATCAAAAGCTGGCATGATTCCTGCTCTAAGGTTTTCCAACGAAGAGGCTAGGATGGTCACTTCTTAAAGAAGACACGGACGTATGATTTTTCTGGAGGCACAAATGGAATTGAACAAAAATGAACATCAGGAATGGATGTTTGAAAACACTAAGCACCAGAATGCCAAGACCACTGCTGTGATCTTCGCCCCGGTTCTTATGATCATGTTCCTCTTCTTTACTAATGTTATTCACCTTGAGCCTCAGCGGCTTGCCCCGCCTCCTGCTAAGTCAGAGATCGCAAAAGCGGAAGACCCTTTTAAGAAGACCTGGTACTCTGAGCTTCTTCCGAAAAGGAGCTATGCTCGAAGTATTGCGATGAAGAAATAAGCTTTAAACTCTTTGATCGAGGCTGCGGCCTCGATCTTTTTTTAAGTGGTCGTTTTTCTTAATAGAAGTTTGAAATGTCTTTAAGCTTAAGTTTAATGCTCAAGCTTCCGAAAAAAAGCCATGGTTTCATTATTACTGGGTATTTTCCTTTCCTTCTTGGCGCATGCCCAGGACTTAAGTCCGAAACTCGATCCCAATAAGCTCACCGTTTGTACAATCACGATCAATTCTGATGACGAGAAAAAGGTCTGGCAAGGCCAGGTTGCTAAGGAGCCCAATAAATTTAATCCAGTGGTCGAACTCACTGAATTGGGGTCAACCGAAGACTGGTTTGCCAAGTCCTGTGCCTCCGGGATCAGGTGCGATCAGCTCATCATTTCGGGTCATTTCGCTGGATCTTTTTTTAGCGAGAAAGGCGATAAGAACTTATCTCTAAGTAAACTAGAGGAAGCGGGGTGTTCCAAAACTTGTGAGGGAATTCTTTCGAATCCTTATGAGGTCTTTTTATTAGGCTGTAACACACTCTCAGGAAAAGAAGCTGACCATCGCACACCGGCTGAATACCTTCAGGTTCTCCTCAGGGATGGGATTCCCGTTTCCCAGGCAGAACTTGTCGTTCAGTCGAGATATGGCTCCGTTGGAGACTCAAACAAGGCGGCGATGCAAAGGGCTTTCGGCGGTGATAGTAAGCTAATCTACGGGTTTGATTCAGTTGGACCCAGTGGAAAAACGATCAAACCCTTTCTCGATAAATACTTCTCTCGGATTAAGCTCAGTGAGCATCTTGAGAAATTATCTGCAAAGCGGATGATGAATCAGGTCGAAGAGGGTAATAAGATTCTACAAGACGTCATGAAGAGCACTGCTTTTGCACATTGTAACAATATTGATGAAGACGATGAAAAAACAAAGGCTATCTGTTCGCTCTTGGATCTCAAAGTTTCCGATGATGAAAAACTGGCCAAATCTCTTGAGCTCTTAATTCGTGATGATTTTCTGGTTTATCTGCCTCACGTGGGTCGCTATGTTGGTTCTCTTAAAGGCAAAGAGCTGACGGACTCCCAAAAATCTTCTCTTCAATTGATAAAAAATAATGAGGTGATCAAGAATCAGATTGTTGGATTAGCCGAGAAAGCCTCGTCACTCGGACTAAAGGCTGAATGGCTGGAACTAGCGACAAATCTCGATTACTTATCTAAGGAAGACGCTCTCATTAAGATTAAAGAGCCTTTGCGTGATTACTTTAAAAAAAATATCACTGTAGAGAGCTTAGAGGCTGTTTGCTCATTAAGTAACAAGGCACTCTTTGCATCTGTTCCCTTAACCAGCGCAGATGTAAGTCTCAAGAGTTTTCGTCCAATGGATATCTATGCGCTGGATTGTTTAGGCACTCCATCTGCGGATCTGACCGAAAGAGTTATTCTCGCTTATCCCACTGGGGATGAAGAGGCTGATGCGACACTCTATCAACTGGCCATCAAGGGCTTGAATGCGGACTCAAATATTCCAAATTGGGTTTTAAAGGAGTTTAAGTTTAAAGAAACCCTGGCTTCCAACTCATATTCCATAACTTCGTCCTTAAAAGTATATGAGAAACTTTTCCCGGAAGACCCTACGGCCATTGACCTAGCTATAAAGCGCTTGGCCATGCCTGATGTCTACGAATACGACATCATGATTGCGACCTTCCTCCGTTTTGAAGTTATGACTCCTGAGGTAAGGGAGGGGGTCTTGAAAATATATAATGGTCCTGACTCATCTCAATGTGGCCGGTGTTTAGAGTATCTTCAAAGAGATCCAAGTTTTGAAACTCAGTAAATCTTAAGTATCAAGCTCTAGATCAGTCAAAAGATCTTCAAAGAACGCACCCATGGTGCGTTCTTTGTTTAAAACATGAATTTCCAGAATCCAGGCATTCGGAACAGGGGCTTCCTCACACTCTAAGAGTGCTCCCTTAAAATGGATGTGATGAGGGAAGTCTCCTAAGCGGTGACCATCCATAATGGGATTTAAGATAAGGTCGTAATGCCTGGCCCTTTCCTGGGCATAAGCATAGAGCTTTGGGCCGTTTTCCTGAGTCTTTTTCCAATGAAGACTCACTTCTTCAAAGATTTTCTTCGATGAATGAGCAAGGTACTTCTGCTCATGGGAGTTTCCCATCACGAATGTTTCCCCATAATCCGCTTCATGGCTTAAGTAAGTAGGACCAATATCGATGAAGAAGATGTCTTCTTCTTTTAAAACATAAGGTGCAGACTCTTCCCGGAAGTTCTTTAGAGTATTGGGACCAAAGCGGATCTTCGGCGGATGCCACTGTTTTTCCACTGGATGCTTCTTACAAAGATCTTTATAGATTTGGTGGGCCTCTGCTTCCGTCATGCCTGGGTGAATGAGGCTTGAGAGTTCATAGCAGATCTCCCGGGCAAGAGTTCTTGCGGCCAGGAGATCTTCGAGTCTGAATTTTTCTCCGAAAGACTGAATTCCCAAACTAGAGAGCACCTTTTACGAGTTCCGAGGCCCGCTTCCCGTCAAAGCGACCTTTGATCTGGGGCTGAAGCTCTTTCATGATAGAGCCCATGTCCTTAGCCCCGTTCTGCTTGATTTCCCCAATAAGGGCCACCACTTCGGCTTCGCTCATTTCTTTTGGAAGGTATTCCTTAATGATGGCGTATTCATTTTCAATTTTCTCATAGGCCGGAGTGCCCTTCTGGTAGAGTTCCAGAGAGTCCTGGAGTTTCTTAGCGTGAGACACAGTGATGGAGAGTTCATCTGTTGGCTTTACGGCAGTGTTATTCTTAATGTACTCGGCCTTAAGCATCCGGAGAGCGTCAAGGCGCTCCTGTTGTTTTGCCTTCATGGCCTCTTTAATGTCTGCGTTTACTTTATCCATCATGCTCATATTGTTTGCTCCTAGCGCTTCATGTTTTCCATATGGAGTTCGAGATTCATGTCCTTGTGATTTCTTAAAAACTGAAAAAGTCCCTGAAGATCGTCGATGCTCTTACTTTCAATGCGGTACTTCTCGTCCATGTACTGAGACTTGCCTTTAAAGCCTGATTCTTTAATGAGTCGGTTCATGAGTTTCTGGGCGTCTTTATCAAAGCCAGTTGTCAGAGAGAGGGTCATCTTCTTTTTCTTAAGTCCTGAATCCTGAATGTCGGATTCCTTCATACCCTTAAAACCGATCCCTCGCTTTCCCATATTGGTGCGAAGGATATCGAGGACGGCCCGTACCTGCATTTCAGTTTCGGCCTTGATCTCAATGAGTTTTTCTTTTTCTTTGTATTCCGCCCCTGCCTCGGAGCCTTTAAAGTCATATCGACCCTGGATCATCTTCTCCGTGTTCTTTAAAGCATTGGAGAGTTCCATTTCGTCAATTTTTGAAACTAAATCAAATGATGCCATATCTACTTCCTTATCTGGCCCGATCCTTCAACGATGAAGCGGGTAGTGGTCATTTCCCTGGCCCCCATGGGTCCGTAGGCGTGAAGTTTTGAGGTGGAGATCCCGAGTTCCGCGCCAAGACCCAACTCTCCACCGTCGTTGAAGCGGGTGGAGGCGTTTACAACTAATGCTGAAGAGTCCAAAGAATTTAAAAACTTCTCAATAACATTCGGATCCTTGGCAAGGATCGATTCAGTGTGATGAGAGCTGAATTTTTTTATGTGAGTGATGGCATCGTTCTCATCGTCTACGATGCGGACAGAGAGAATAAGATCCAGGTACTCAGTGGCGTAATCCTCTTCTGTAGCAAGGCGGACCTTTGGTTCCAAAGATTGTGAACGAAGACCCCCTCGGAGTTCGACACCTGCTTCAATAAGGGAGGTGAGGATTTCTTTATTTCCGGGATAGTCCTGGTGAAGAAGAAGACTCTCTAAAGCGTTACACACCCCTGGTCTTTGAGTTTTGGCGTTGAGGATAATGGGAAGAACCATGGCGGGATCAGCATCCTTATGGACATAGAGATGGCAGAGTCCCTTATCGTGGGCCACAACCGGCATGGTGGCATTTTCTCGGACATATTTTATAAGGGCACTTCCTCCCCGAGGGACCATGAGATCGATGAAGTCATGAAGCTTTAAGAGCTCTCCCACATCTTCTCGTGTTTCAATGAGAGCGATAGACCCTGAAGGCAGAATCTTTTCTGTGGCTTCTGAGATGACTTCAAAGAGAACGCGATTGGAGTGATGGGCCTCTTTCCCGCCCTTTAAAATGATGGCGTTTCCGGATTTAATCGCTAAGGCCGCACCATCTACCACCACATTGGGACGGGATTCAAAAATCATTCCGATGACACCCAGAGGAATGCGCTGCTTTTTAATTTTGAGACCATTCGGACGGATTGATTCGGAATCGATGATCCCCACCACTTGATCCTGGGCCGCCACAGAAAGACACATCTCTGAAAGGGCGGCGATGGATTTTTCAGTGAGAGTCAGTCGATCGATTAAGGCAGAGGAGAGTTGATTGGACCGGGCCTCGGATAGATCGAGAGCATTGGCCTTGAGAATCTTATCCCCATTTTTTTTTAGACCAAGGGCCAGGGCCTTAAGGGCCTCTTTTCTTTTGTCTTCTGAGAGGGATTGAAGCTGTGTGGATGAGTGCCGAGCACTCTTTGCGATTTCAATAACATTCATAGGTAGATGATCCTATCGCGGAAGAGATTTTCCGATAAGCTTAAAAAATAGCCGAATGGTTTACTCGGAGACTATTTTTTCTCACTTATCAGCCGATAAGACTCATTATGCAGATCATCTTTCTCCTTATGACATTTGCGACCATCGCTTTCGGCCAGGAAACCTGGACAGTTGTCCGGAAAGAAAATATCGCCGCTCCGCAAGCAACTCCTGATTACCAACAAATTCCTATTTCCATCATTCTCGAAGAGGGGACTATATGGGGCAGTGATCTTAAGGTGCAGCTGGATAAAGCCAGCCAGATCTTTCGGCAGTGTGGGGTCGAATTCGGTGCGGTGGAAGTGAGCTACGTAAAACTCTCCGGGCCCTTAGTGGATTCCATGAAAAATCCCAATCCCTACAAGGGGCCTTCTGAACTTAATTTCATGAAAGGGGATGTGGGAACAACGAGACCACTCATTTTTCTTCTCGGGAAGCAAACCCCCAATGGGGCCAAGGCCTTCAATGCCACTTCCATTAAAAAGCTCTCTTCCTGGACGGTGGATGCCTCACCACTTCTTAACACTACCTTCATCACTGAACAGCATCACTCCCACAAGCCAGTTCCAGGGAGTGTGGAAAGTTATAGTACTCTTGCCCATGAACTGGCACATCTCTTCGGGGACTTTGATCACATCAATGAAATGGATAATCTCATGTCCAATTTCGAAAAGCCGGGTAGTAAGACAGGAAGACTTAATCCTGAGCAGTGTAAAATGATCCAGGAGCATCTGTTGACCTGGACTCTAAAAGAGATGACGGCCGAAGAGGATTGCCCTTAGCCTTCTTTTTTCACTAAAAGATTATCTTTATGGATGGCAACTTTAGAGGGTGGGGATTCTATGAGTTCACTGATTTCAGAGGATTTTTTTCCTTTGAGAAGATCAAGCTCCCGGTAATCATACTCGGTGATTCCTACCGCCACGAGCTTATTCTTATGCTTGACTCCGATCACATCTCCTCGACGGAAAACACCATGAACTTTCTTAATCCCAATAGGAAGAAGAGAAGTGTTCTTATCAGTAAGGGCCTGTAAACATCCTTCATCCACCACTATCCAGGCCTCATTTTTTACCACCGTGGATAGCCAGGCCTTCCGGCGGTGAGAGCTTCTTTCTGGATTGGCCTTAAACCTTGTCCCACCATTTCCTTCAAGGAGAGACCTAATGGCATTCTCTTTTATAAAAGAACCAATCAGGACATCGATTCCCAGAGGAGTGAGCTTCCGCACGGCCTTAAGCTTAGTGGCCATGCCTCCGCGACCCACACTTGTCTTGGCGGCAAACTTTATTCCGGAGAAGTCATGGGTGTAGTCGATTTCTTCAAAGCGTTTGGCGTCCGGATCTTTCGGATTCTTGTTAAAGAGTCCATCGGCTTCAGTCAAAAGAAGAAGCTTCTCAGCGTCTGCTACCTGAGTCACCATCACCGCGAGCTGATCGTTATCCCCTACAGTGATTTCATCATAAGAGACGGTATCATTTTCATTAATGACCGGGATGATCCCATTTGCGATAAGACGATTAAGAGTGTTTCTGATATTGAGAAAGCGTTTTCTTTCTTTAAAGTCTTCATGGGTCACAAGGATCTGAGCGCAACGGAGCTCAGTCTCGGAGAAGGCATCGATATAGGCCTTCATTAAAATGGGCTGACCCACGGCCGCCGCTGCCTGCTGATAGGAGATCATCATGCTCTTTTCTTCCGGCTTTTTCACAAAGGAGCGGCCGGTATTCACGGCCCCGGAACTCACTATAATGGGAAAGATCCCGACCGACTTCAATTCGGTCAGCTGCTGAACAATGTCTTTTATCTTAGGGAGCGAAACTCCGCCCGTCTCATCGGTGACGGCAAGGGAGCCAAGCTTGATCACAATTCTCTTCATGAGAATAGTCTAACGGAGAAAATCTATTTGCGGTAGTTGGGATAGCAGGAAAGGGTCTTTACGAAAGCGTATTCACTCCGGGAGTGATTGACTCTCACAAGCTTCGGAGTGAAGGTGTCCTTATCCTTGCGCTCAAGATGGGCGAGAAAATCAGGAAGTTTCTTAAAGGCTGAACCTGATCCTGATTTTGCATATCCTGCAAACCCGAAGGCCTTACAGAGAGCGGCCCCTCGCGCCCGAAGATTCAGGTAGGGGCGGTAGCATCCTCGTCGTGGATCAGGGCACTCACCGGACATGTCACCCTGATAAAGACCGATGGAGTATTTCTTCCCACCGATAGTCATCGTGGGATTATGGATCGTGTGCCAGAGAGTTCCGCAATCAATCTTTGAGCTCCCAAGAATGGAGGCTTGTTTTTTTTGATCCGGGCACCGGGCAAAGAGTAGAGTGGGAGTTAAGAGAAGAAACTGAATCAGCACGAGTTTTTTCATGTCGTGCTTCTAGCCTGAAGGCAAAAAGCCTTCAAGCTAGTTTATAAAATATACAGGTAAAGGGTCTTTAGTTGAATGTCATTTCCGGGACTTCCGCTGGAACAACTAGTTCGGCCTCGGTGAGTTTTTTAATTTCCTCAACAGAAACACCTGGAGCGCGCTCCATCAGGTGAAACTTTCCTTCTTCGAGTTTTAAGACCGCAAGATCCGTCACAACGAGCTTCACGCAGTCCACTCCCGTAAGGGGAAGAGAGCATTTCTTTAAAATTTTAGATTTTCCATCTTTTGAGGCATGAGACATGGCCACGATGATATTTTCCGCTCCGGCCACAAGATCCATGGCCCCACCCATGCCTTTGACCATCTTCCCTGGAATCATCCAGGAGGCGAGGGCACCGGTTGAATCAACTTCAAAGGCCCCAAGGACCGTGAGGTCCACATGTCCTCCGCGGATCATGGCAAAGGAATCAGCGGAACTAAAAAAGGCCGATCCCTTGATGACGGTGACGGTTTGTTTACCCGCATTGATAAGATCCGCATCAATATTCTCTTCGGTGGGAAATTCCCCCATACCAAGGATTCCATTTTCAGACTGGAACATGACTTCCATGCCGGCAGGGATGTAATTGGCCACCAGTGTGGGAATACCGATTCCGAGATTCACGTAATAGCCATCCCGCATTTCTTTAGCGATTCGTTGTGCGATTTGTTCTCTTGAAAGTGCCATGTTACTTATCCTTTTTTAACCGTTCGCTGCTCGATCCTCTTTTCAAAGTTTCCTTTGATAAGACGATCCACGTAGATTCCTGGGACGTGGATATAATTGGGATCAAGCTCCCCAGGCTCCACAATCTCTTCGACTTCTGCGACGGTGATTTTACCGGCGGTGGCAATCATCGGATTAAAGTTTGCAGCGGTCTTTCTAAAAATAAGATTTCCGAATTTATCGGCCTTCCAGGCTTTCACGAGAGCATAGTCTGCTTTCGGAAAGGCTTGTTCAAGAACATAGGGACGGCCATCGAACATCTTTACATCCTTTCCTTCGGCGACAACAGTTCCATATCCAGTGGCCGTGTAAAAACCAGGGATTCCCGCTCCAGCAGCGCGGATCTTCTCTGCCAGAGTTCCCTGGGGAGTGAGTTCGAGTTCAAGCTCTCCGGAGAGAACTTGTTTTTCAAAAAGAGCATTTTCTCCCACGTAGGAAGAGATCATTTTTTTAACTTGTTTGCGCTCAAGTAAGATCCCGAGACCAAAACCATCAACGCCAGCGTTATTAGAAGCGATGGTGAGTCCCTTGACACCGAGGTCATGCACTTTCTTAATGAGATTCTCTGGTATCCCACAAAGTCCGAAGCCTCCCACCATGAGAAACATATTATCACTTAGTCCGGCCAGGGCCTCATCGTAGGTCGCAACGACCTTGTTAAATCCAGCCATAAGGGTTCTCCTTTAATTTTACGTGAGAGGACGTTACCATAGGGAAAATGAGAGGTGAATCATGAAGCGAGTGATAGGCTTTTTTACGAGAGTCTTCGAGGCCTATTTGCCAGATGCCTTTGTCTTTAGTCTTGTTTTGACACTTGTTGTCTTGGGCGCTGCTCTTGTGATGACTCCGGCAAGTCCTCTGGAGCTCATCGATTACTGGGGACGAGATTTTTGGTCCCTCAACGGTTTTTCCATGCAAATGGTTTTTGTTCTCCTCACGGGATCTGTTCTGGCCCGCACTCCCTTCTTTAAATTCGTGCTCAATAAACTTTCAGGACGGGTAGAGACTGAGAGAGGAGCACTTCTTTTGCTGGTTTTTTTCTCACTCCTCGTTTGTTGGATCAATTGGGGGATGGGTCTTATCCTCTCAGGGGTCTTTGCTATTGAGCTAGCGAGAAGACTTAAGAAAGTAAATTTTCCACTCTTTATTGCCGCCGCTTATTCTGGTTTTCTCGTCTGGCACGGAGGTCTTTCTGGTTCCATTCCTTTAAAAGTGGCAGGGAGTGATGAAATCCTTCGAAAGATTTATCCGGGGCTCTCAATTCCTTTGAGTGAGACCATCTTTTCTGGTTTAAGCCTCGCTATTCTTATCTCGATGATCATGACTCTTCCCATCCTCATCCTTTTCCTTCGCGGGGCCAGGGCCATTCCCACTCAGTTTCCTCAGGAAGTCTCTGAATCAGAAGAAAAGATGGATCGAAGCTCTCTTCGTGACTGGTTGGAATACTCTCCCGCTCTTAACATCATTTTCTTTATTCTTTTCCTCTTAAATATATTTCTTTATTTCCGGAATGGGGGAGTGACGGATATTAACCGGGTGAATTTCATCTTTTTATTTCTCGCCCTTTTTCTTCATGGAAATCCGCACAGGTTTCTTAAGGCAGTAAGCCTGTCCCTTGAATCCTGCTCAGGAATCATCATCCAGTTTCCGCTCTATGCGGGGATCATGGGAATCATGCAACACTCAGGACTTGCGGAAGTGATTGCTGACTTCTTTGTGAATATCTCGACTCAGAACACTCTTCCCCTCTACACCTTTCTCTCTGGAGGGATCGTTAATTTCTTTGTTCCTTCCGGGGGTGGGCAATGGGTAGTGCAGGGACCTGTGATGCTGAAGGCCGCTCAGATGCTGGATGTGGATCCCCGAAAGGTTATTGTGGCCCTTTCATGGGGAGATGCCTGGACCAATATGATTCAACCATTCTGGGCCCTGCCTCTTCTGGGGATGGCCGGGATTGGGCTCAAAGACATCATGGGATACTGTCTTGTGATTCTCATCTGGTCAGGACTTCTGATTGGTACTCTGACCTTAGTTTTTTAGGCAAAAAAAAGGGCCCTTTCGGGCCCTTTGAAATTTAATTTAGAAATTTGAAATCATGTCCACCAGCTCCGGGTGATCCACAAATGGGTTCCGGTTCTTCTGGTGCTTCACAACGATCTCATGACGAGCGCGTTCAGCTTCATCAACTGGATCGGCCTTATGCCACTCTCTTAAGGCTTCTTCCTGGTCTTCTGAGATCACCATGTCGTAGCGGGTAGCAAAGTAGAAAAGAGAGCGAGCGACATTTCCACGGTGTTCTGTCGGTGGCTGAAAGTGCATGTCTCCACGGTCTTCGAAGAGTTTAGAGGAAGAGCATCTCTCGACGTTGAGTTCGTCTACGCGACCATCGGCCTTACCGAATTCGTGATTTCCGCGCTTATTGTTGGCGTCAGAGTCAGTGAGGTAGAGGTGGTGCATGTCTGACTTCTGAAAGCCCTTGTCGAAGCGTCGATTGAACTTGGACTGAGGCCAGGTGTGCTCAATATTGACTTCAGTGTGCATGTTGCCAACTTCTGAAATAGAGCGGAAGTAGAATTTTTTATGACAGTAAACGTCTGTGACATAAGTGCCCCGTGAATCTCTCTCAACCTGGATTTCTCCAAAGAGAACATGGCGGGCACCGGTGTAGCCAATGCTTTCCTGCCGGTAGCAGCCTGAGTGGCAGTTGCCGATCTGGTCGAGCTTGCCCTGACGGTGCTCGTGATTGGCGTTCATGATTCCAAAGAGCTGGTCTTTGCTCACACGCTTTGACTGAATGCCTTTGTAGAAATCTTCACCGTAATAGGCCCATTTTGAGCCGACTTTGTCATGAGGACCGGCGAAAGCGAAAACTGATAGAAATACCATCGTGGTAAGAAGAAAATTCATTCCATAACTCCCTTGTCTTAAGGAGTATGGTAAAAAGACTAAAATACTTTGTCACTTAATTCTGACTAATATGTTCTATTAAATTTTCTTAACATTACATTTCTTGATACCATGCACAAAAAGCTACTTTTTCAAGGGCTTGCTGAATCGCTGCATTGATCGGGAGGCGGCGTGTGAGAAAATGATCGCCCAAATGCGCAACCTGAGCCGAATGGTCGGATATAAGGGGGGGCTTTTTAAGATCTAATTCGGAGGCAACCTGAACGGAAGCTTCAGGATAGTTTTCTTTGATAAATTTGCAGATGGAAAGACGAAGAATCTGATCTTTATTTTTCATGCCGGCCACTCCGAACATGCGGCAAAGCCCAGGGCGCTCATTGTAATGACCGCAGCGTCCTTTTCCGTTTTCGTCACCTTCATAAAGAAGACAGCGCTTTTGTTCATTGGTGCTGAGTTTGAGCATCCATTCTTCGAGCTTTCCTTCCCGGTAGATCTTTAAAGCAAAGGGGAGCATCTCAAGCACACTCACCTCGATATCAGGATTTAAGCAACACTTCCCGCAGCCTTCGAGACAGGGAAGATTGACCGACTTCTGGTATTCGCTAAATGTAGCGGACATCTCGGCATAAAGTTTTTGAAGATTATCGCTCAATTCGATGATATTCATAAACGATGTCTCAGTACTACTTTGCGCTTACAAACCCTGAAGCGGAAAATTTATTAAAAGAAGAAGTTAAACTCTTCTATCCAGATTTTAGGATGTCCTATTCTAGACCTGGCTTTTTAACTTTCAAAGGGGGGGATGGTATTCCTTTCAGACCCGTCTTTGCCCGGGTGAGTGGACGAAGTTTAGGGAAACTCAACCGGGATGAACTGACTTTTCCAAAGGCCTGGGTTTGGGCCCTTAATGAAAAGATATCCATCCCCGCGGAACTCCAGAAAATTTCCGATAATAGTCTTTTTAAAATCGGTGAAACAGTCACCCTGATCATGGTTCTTGGGGCCGATGAATTCTGGGTCGGTCAGTACGAACTTCTGCCTTCCCATTTTCAAACCCCGGGGGAGGTCAGTTCAATTGAGCCCCGTGAAGATATTCCTTCCCGGGCCTATTTTAAAATCGCTGAAGCTTTTGAGGCCTTTGATATTGAAGTTGAGCATGAAGAAAGAGTCCTTGAGCTCGGTTCAGCTCCCGGGGGAGCGAGTCTTTTCTTATTGGAACAGGACCTCAAGGTTCTTGGAGTGGATCCAGCCGAAATGGATAAGAAGGTTAAGGGGGCGTTTAACTTTAAGCACCTTAAGTTGCCCTTTGAGAATCTTAATTCGAGTATCGTGGGAGATATCGACTGGATTGTGAGTGATATTAATCTTCCCCCCACGGTTTTAATGAAAGAGCTCCGGCGCATTCTTTCTTTTACTTCCCCGAGAGGAGTGATCCTCACCCTGAAGTTTAATCAGTCAAAAC
Organism: uncultured Bacteriovorax sp.; assembly: GCA_964585845.1. Classification (GTDB taxonomy): domain Bacteria; phylum Bdellovibrionota; class Bacteriovoracia; order Bacteriovoracales; family Bacteriovoracaceae; genus Peredibacter. Next base: position 1,125 of record CAZPFM010000004.1, on the reverse strand, counting down.
ACTTATCGATGCTTAAGACTTTGCCTAAAGAGTTTAAGGATTTTGGATTTACCCACGGAGAAATTAAATTTCTCCCCTCCCATCGTCAGGAAGTCTGTCTTTTTGCCATCAAGGATTAACCGTATCTCTTAGATCCTTAGGACAGAGGAATTTTTCGATCTCGTTTTCACCCAGATAAAGTTCCACGATGGCATACTCTTTTTTTCTGCCGCGGATTGTTCCCGTCGGAAGGACAGGAACGGTTGCCTGATAGTCTCCCGATTTAAAAGTGTTCTCTTCTCGCTGCATGGAAGATGTGTATTCTTCACCGGTGCCCAGATATTTTATCTGGATAAACTTTTTCTCTGGATTAAGTTTAAGTTCTTCAATTTCGCCGGGTCTTGGATAGGCCCAGAAAAAATCATAATTTCCACCCTGGACTTCATCAACTGGACGGCACTTATAAGGATAATTCTCCGGCGCTCTTGCCTCCGACTCAGTCGTTGTGGGAAGAGTGAGGGGATCTTGGGCACGAGAAGGCTTCTCTTTGCCGCAGCCCCAGAGAACGAAAACGAAAAGAAGAGGGATAAGTTTCATAAGTGCTCCATTGCATACCGCAGTTCCTAGAAGCAAATAACAAGCCTAATTGGTGGGGATTCACGAGTGCTTAGCTCGGACATCCCTAACGTATCCTAAAATAAGGAGGGATTTTCGCTTCGCGGGGTATGCGAAGGGCCATGCTTTATATTAGCGTGGTATATCAAATTTTCTCCAAGGATATCTATGAGTGTCAAAATACCTGAGAAGGTCATCGATTGCCCCAATTTCATTGGGGGAGAATGGGTCAAGGGCGAGGCGGGAACGCTGGCCGTTAACTCACCTTATAATGGAAAAAAAATCGGAGAGATTTCTCTTCCTTCTGAGTCACAAATCAAACTAGCCTTGAAAAAAGCACAAGAAGCACAAAAAGAATGGGCCAGTACTCCTTTAAAAGAAAGAACAAGAGTTTTGTTTCAATTTCGCGACATCCTGATGCGGGACATGGATGAGATCTCTCATCTTAAATCCAGCGAGTCAGGAAAAACCTTTGAAGAAGGCAAGGCCGGTCTCATGAAAGGCATCGAGGTTCTCGAGTTCGCTCTTTCT
>CAZPFM010000003.1:0-18581 GCA_964585845.1 uncultured Bacteriovorax sp. | reverse complement strand
ACCGAGTTTCAGGTGAGAGACGATAAGATCTTTTGAGACCTGATCGGCGAAGATAAGAACAATGCCAACGATGGCGAGCAGGATGATGCGGTTCATTTAAATCCTAGTAATAGTCCTTCGGATTGATTTCATATTTTTCAATCTTCCGCAAGAGAGTCTTCTTGGGAATATTCGCGTTGAGCGCTGTCTGGTTAATCTTTCCTTTATTAACCTTCAGGGCCTGGACGATGAATTCCTTCTCAAAAAGATCCTTGGCGATAGAAAAATCAAGTTTTCCACCCGTCTCAAGCTTGGCACCGAAAGAGAACTGGATTTCATCGCTCTTATCTTCCTGGGTGCTGTCGAGAACGGAATTCTGAATATCTTCGAGGTCGATCACCGAATTCTGGGCCACGTCATCTTTTTGATCAGACTTTTCCTGAGATTTGAAAACAACTCCTGGTAATGAGCTTCTATGAATCATGTCAGATGATTCCATGATAAAGCAGTGCTCGATGGTGTTCCGAAGTTCCCGGATGTTCCCTGGCCAGGAATAATTCGTGAGCGCATCCATGGCGTCCGGCTCACAGCCTTTCACTTTAAGGTTATGAACATTATTGAAGTAATTGATGTAGTGATTCACAAGATGCGGGATATCAGTTTTACGCTCTCGCAGAGGTGGAAGGTAAACAGGCAGTACGTTCAAACGATAGAAGAGATCTTCCCGGAATGAGCCGTCTTTGATCATTTCTTCAAAAGGTTTGTGTGAAGCCGCGATGATGCGCACATCGACCTTAATTTCACGGTTGGACCCAACTGGCATGAAGGTCTTTTCCTGAAGAACCCGGAGAAGTTTCACCTGCATGGCAGCTGAGATGTCACCGATCTCATCGAGGAAAATCGTTCCACCGTCAGCGAATTGAAACTTACCAATCTTTCGCTGATCAGCACCGGTGAAGGCACCTTTTTCATGACCAAAGAGTTCACTCTCAATTAAGTTCTCAGAGATCGCTCCACAGTTAATCGTGACAAACTTCTCATCTTTTCTCGGGGAGTTGTAATGAATCGCCTTAGCGACGAGTTCCTTACCGGTTCCCGATTCACCACGGATAAGAACCGGAGTGCCTACTTTAGCGAGCTTTGAGATAACATCGAAGACCTTCTTCATGGCATTGGACTCACCCACGAATTTATCAGTGGAAGTGGCCGTCTCGCCAATCGAGAGAGTCGGAGAAGAGAAACCTACCGTTTCCACCATGGAACGGGCCTTAAGCGCGCGCTTAATGAGGGCAACCAGGTTCTCAGAGCTGATAGGCTTTTCAAGATAGTTGTAAGCACCTTCTTTAACGGCTTTCACAGCATCAGTGACGTTGGAGTAAGCCGTAAGAATCAGAACGATCACAGATGGATCGTGCTTCTTAATTTCCGTTAGGGCCTGGATCCCGTCCATCTCCGGCATGTTGACGTCCATGACGACGAGGTCGTATTTCTGACCATAAACTTTCTGAACAGCTTCCTTTCCATTGTCGGCGACTTCGACAGCGAAGTGATGATACTCAAGGGCCTGTTTCACAGACTGCTGAAGAACTTTGTCGTCATCGACCACTAATACCTTATGCATAGTCGCTCCTATTCATTCTTTAACTTAATCGTAAACGTCGTCCCCGCACCGAACTCGGAGGCAGCGGAGATGGTTCCGTTGTGTAACTCGATAAAATATTTTACCAGATAAAGGCCCAAACCCGAGCCTTTTATCGAATGGGTAGAATCATTCTTCACCCGATAAAACTTATCAAAAATGTGGGCCAGATCCCCCTCGGCAATCCCCACTCCATTGTCCTTGATCTCAATATAAACCCAGTCCTGATCATCCCAGGTCTTTACCCACACCGTCTTGCCCCGCCCCGCGTACTTAATGGAGTTTTCAATCAAGTTCGAGATGACCCGGTTCATGAGGATGGGATCCACCTGAATGGGATAGAGTGGCTCAAGCTCGGTTTCAAGCTTCATCTCCTTCCCGGAGACCTCAAACTCAAGCTTCTCGGTGATGTTTTCAATGATCTTATTGATGTCCCGGGATTCCCGTCGGAGGGTCAGGTTCTGGGACTCAATCTTTGTGAGATCAAGAATGGAATTAATGAAGTTGTTGAGTTCTTTAGTCGACCCGGCAATATTATCGATGAGCTCGACCTGTTCATCACTGTTATTGAACTTAAGCTTCAGGATATCCGCGATTCCGGAGATTTTGGCGACTGGGGTCTTCAGGTCATGACTCATGAGAGAGATAAAGTTCTGTTTGAGATTATCCACCTGCTTTAAGAGCTTCGATTCTTCCTGAATGGCATAACGCCGCTGATACTCTTCGATGGCCCGGAAAGGCACCCAGATGTAGTAAACCACAAAGATAGAAAGAACCAGATGGGAGAGCTTAATCCACCAGCCCAGAATCACAAAGGCGAGATAGCTTGAAAGAAGAATTCCCAGGATCAGCATGATGGTGATCATGAGACCTTTCACCGGTTGCACCCTTGAGATCACAAAAGACAAAATGATGGCGATGAGAACTGAGGCAATCTGAGTTGCAAAATCCTTTACGTCATAAATTGTTTTTTCGGCGATAAAGGCCTGGATAATCTGAGCGTGAATCGAGAGCTTTGGAACCCGGGCGGTCTCTTTTTCAAAAGGGGTGGTGGCAAAGTCTGAAGAGTTAGAGACATACTTTGGCCCCACCAACACGATCTTGTCTTTGAAATAGCCTTTGGGAAATCCTCCGACCAGGACCTTGTGAAAAGGGATGATGGCCGGAACCTTGAGTGGGTTTCCTGAGTACTTAAAAAGGGCGAAGTTCGCATCAGCCTCGGAACTGTAATAAGAGCCTTTATAGGCAAATGCCTCAATCGGCTGCTCTCCTTTCATTTGCCGGAATTTCTTTGCCGTCCAGAGATGAAGTGAGTCCTCTCCTGAAATGGAAAGGATGGCTCTTCTTACGACGTCATCTTTTGAAAAGATGAGCTGATCCTTATAAATCTGGGCCAATAGATAACCGAGGTCGCGGACACCCTCTGCCGGGAGAAGTTCCCCGAGATTATCGATCTCGGTTCCGAAACGAAAGCGATTGGATTTTGGCGAGAAATCGCGAACGACCTCATGAAATTCATTTTGGTATTTCAGTTCAACGTCAGAGTCAGGTTCTTGCAAGGAGACAAAGTAATTGATGATGGCTGGCTCATCTTTTAAGAGGCGTTTCATGAGCCTTGTGTGAGAAGCGTAGGTGTAGGGATAAACTTCACCGAGGAATTGATCACTCTCTTCATCTAGAGAGATAATGACAATATCGTTTCCAAAGGAGCGGGAGCCAAGATCGTTTTTAATCCACGTATCGTAAAAAATAGATTCGAGCGGATGAAAAGTGTACTGAATGAGAATCAGGATGAACGCGAGGGTTACAAGAAGTGGAGCGAACTTACTGAATTCGAGATTACGCAACTTCTTCAGCACTCTTATTCCTTATTGAACAGGTAGTCCCATTCATGGGGAAGAGATTCAAGTGCAAAGATATTCTGGTACTGAACACTACGGGACGCGGCCGAAAACTCTGTGATCTTTTTTGTGGGAAGAGAGCGGCTCGCTGCACTTGGAGCAAACTTTCTACCGACCAATTGCAGATTCTCCCACTCCTCCGGGTATTCCCGCAGAAGTGAATGAAGCTTCTTAAAATATTTGTTGCCGAGAAAAAGCTTAAAAAGAAACTCGATCCAGGGATAGAGGAAATAGTTAAGAAATAAAGAAGCCCCCGTGAAAACTTCGCGGGACTTAAAAATCTTAGTTACTAAAGAAGTAAGAGCGTGAGCACACCAGGTGATCATCCCAAGAAGAAACATGGTGCGCGTTCTCTTCTTCGCTAAACCACGCCGCACTTGTAGCAAGAGTTCAAAACAAATCGCTTCAAGATCTGTGGCACTGGCAGAGTCCAGGACCTGCCGGCCAATCACGAGACTCACATGAGAGCGGTTCTCCAGCGCAAAGGCCCTGTCCTGGGAGCCGTTGTAGAAGTAAAGCACCGGTGTATTGACCCGCAGCTTGTAGGCCTCATGGGCCGAGGCCCTAAAAAAGTCTGGTTCATCATTGCTTTTCACTTCCCGTGCGCCGAGAAAGAAAAGCACCGCCCGGTCCGAGTATCCCACTAGAATCACAAGATAAATGAGATAGAAACCAAAGCCCACCCACAATAACGCACCGCTTAAGGTTACCCAAAGGATAAGCATTAAAATGAGGTTAATAAGAAGTAGAAGTAGGCTAATACGCATATGAAAAAATCATGTTTTTTAGATATGTTACCGCATTTTTCGATCCGCAAATCATATTTTCATTACTTTATTACAGTCTTAAGGCTTTGGAGTGGACTCAAATCCTGGCCCGGGCTATAAACCCGCATCTCACATGATGAAAGAAAATGAATCAGGTCCTGTAATGGACCCACAATTTCTGGAACAAATCGACTCGCTGCAAGAATTACTTCCAGCAGACGAGATCGAGAAACTTTCAGGAGAAGTCCTGATATGTGAGTGTTTTTGCGTGAGTGTAGAAGATATACGAAACACTTGTGCCGCGACGCAAAAAGTTGATATAAGGCTCGTGCAAGAGAAGCTTAGTCTCGGACACGGATGCCAGAGCTGCTTGAAGAATAAAGAGTTTTGGATCGGAAAGATATTTTAGGTTTTCCATTAAGGAGATTTCCATGGGGTTTGATCGACTATTATTTGGTACTGCTGGCGTTCCTAACAGCACGGCAAAAAAGAACAATCCAGTTGAAGGTGTAAAGCGCATCCATGAACTCGGTCTTGATTGTATGCAACTCGAGTTCGCTCACGGCGTTCGAATGAAGGAAGAAGTTTCCTCTGCTCTTCGTAAAGTTTCTTATGAGCTAGGAGTTCCCCTCACCTCTCACGGCCCATACTACATTAACCTCAATGCTCGTGAGCAGGATAAGATCGACTCATCTGTTGAGCGAATCATCCAGACCGCAAAGATTTCTGATCTCTGTGGAGCTGAAAGCATGACCTTTCACGCTGCCTTCTATATGAAAGACTCTCCGTACGATGTGTTTGATCTCGTTGAGAAATCTCTCAATGTTATTGAGGAGCGTCTCTCACGCCTGGATATTGAGATTGAACTTCGCCCAGAACTTACCGGGAAGACTTCTCAGTTTGGTTCTTTGGAAGAGCTCATCTCTCTTTCTAAATCCGTAACCAGCTGTAAGCCATGCATGGACTTCTCTCATCTCTACGCTCGTACTGGTGAAGTGAATGACTACAAAGGTTTCTGCGAAACTCTCGAGACTCTTAAGTCTGAACTCGGACCAAATGCTCTCAACGAAATGCACATCCACATTTCAGGGATCAGCTCTAACTCCAAAGGTGACTTAAAGCACCTTAACCTCGAGAAGTCGAAGTTCAACTGGAAGGATCTCATGAAGGCCCTTAAGGATATGGACTGCCACGGATACGTTGTTTGTAACTCTCCAAACCTCGAAGTTGATGCTTCGATGCTTAAGCAGTACTACGCAGCACTCTAAGTTTTAAAAAATGTTTTGAATGAAAGCCCTCCTCGTGAGGGCTTTTTTTTTAGGCGGATTTCAACCATTCCTGCGGGTTCACTAAATCTCGAAGGTAATACTCATCTCCGGCCTTAAGACCAACAAGGTAACAGAATCCATCGGCATGGAGGATGAGAACCTTTTCAAGGGGAATGTCCCAAGCCGTTTTGAGAATGGAATAAAAACCTTCATCATCATTAGAGTGATCGAGGAGCTGATAGTCCTCAGACTCACAGGAAAAAAGCTTCCAGTTCATTGGCACATCAAGGGAGCCGAATGGTGTGTGGAATCTCAAGACTTGAAACTGAGGAATAAATTCCCCTTTCAAAAAATCCAGATGGTAGTCGGTGAGTTTGAGTTCAAAACTCGAGAGATTGCCTTCTCCGCTTCCCTTAAGCTTCAAGGTTTCATCTACAAGGAATGTGAGAAATTCAGATTTCGCCATAACGACCCTCGAGTTCTTATCGGTCAAAGATTACTGAGCTTGATCCCCGAGAGCATCAATGGGACTTAAAGCTTCGTGGTAAGTCTTGATATTACTCACATCTGAAATTAACCACTTGCCCTCCACGTTCTGAAGCTCGGCGATCTTTTTAACTTCCGTGCTGAACTTTGCCTGATCCGGTGTCGTGGATTTATAAGTCATGGAATAAGTGAGAAAACATTTCTCATTCTGGCATGACTTGGAAAGAATCTTAAAACTCTCCCGCGAGACGCTCTTTAAATCTGCAAATTTCTGAAAGTCCTCATCGGAAATGTTCTCAAGGCTCTGGCGCATTTTCCCGGTAACTTTCTCAAGCATCTCTTCCCGGGAAACGATTGAGCCCATCCGCTCATCGATGAAACTTTTTAGAGCAGCTTCTGGAGAACGGTTGTCCTCAAAGCAACTTACTAAAAGAAAAAGCATAAAAAAATATTTTTTCATCGTAACCTTTCAGGGCTGAAACCAAGTTCGTGAACCAGCTCAACGAATTCAGCCCAATTAAACGTCTTAAGACTTTTACTCAACGTTTTAAATTTTATCCCAACCCCTGAGAAATCCTGAGACTGGGCAACAACTTCCCCCTCCTGAAAAAACTCCCGCCCCTCGAAGTGAATGAGAAGTCCTACTTTCTTAGGGAGATACTTTTTCTCTGCGAGTTTCAGGAAACAGCCGCCCTCATCCCAATTTGTCAGAACCCCGGAGATTGAGTTTTCGGCGAGCTTAACCTGGCAGGGAATTTCCCGCAGCATAGGAGTGAAAAGATCCTCGGCATCATAATTGGCATTGATGGAAGCTGTGGCAAAGTACTGATCGAGTATCTGATAGATGAAGTAAGAGATGATCACATAAAAGAACAGGGCCACCACGATGACCTTGTTGAATTCGATAAAAAGTCCCTCGATCACTTTATAGCTCACCATCAGGGTGCACAGAGAGTAGAGGTAGATACCGAGATAGCGGATTCTCCAGAGAAAGAAAACCGCCAGACCCATCGGGATAGAGACGTACCAAAAAAGTTCAACACTCTTCCGCAGATAAGTCACAGACAAAGGGGAGAGCTGATGGCGGTAAGCATACTGGAGGTAGAGAAAAAGAAAGGAGAGGAGGAGGAAAATGATGGAATTAAACACCACCGAATCTTTCCTTCTGACTTTTAATTGTTCCATGGACGAAATACCTTATAATACAAAAATGAGCGTTCAAAAACTTGAGATCTCTTCAACCTGCATATCCTGTGACAATTGCCACATCGTTTGTCCAGAGAAGGCCGTCATCACGGATGGTCACGACTATGCCATCGATCCCTGGAGTTGCACCCTCTGTGGCCTCTGCATTGAGGTCTGTCCCGTCGACTGCATAAAAGAAATCAGCTCTTAGTCGCGTCTACGAGACTATTCCAGGAAATCCCTTCCGCCTCTATTTTATCGCTGCTTCCAGCAAGAATCATCGCCGGGCAAACTGTACCGGTGTACTTTTCTGAGGTGAGATTAATGAACCGGGATGCGTCTGCATGATAAGAAAGTTTATTCAGGTCAATCTTCCAGGTCTTGAGGGCCCTTTCCTGGACAAGAAATCGTAAAAAGGGATGATTTGAATTCACCCGGTATCTTTCAAGGATCCGGAAGCATGTCTCCCAGTAACGCCCTCGCGTTCCAAAGTCCCAGTAGTCTACTTCTAACTTAATCCGGCTTACCGGCAATAAGTCCCAGTTGGCCACACTCTCAAAGAATTTTGAAGCGCCTTCTTTAGGACTGAGACTCTTGAGATTGATAAGGGCATTACCGGTATAAGTCTCAATTTTCTGATCCCGGGGGAGCTCAGGATTCTTTGTGATGCCACATAGGGCACCAGAGGCGTTGATCTCCAGAGCGTTGTATCCATCAGAAGAATTCACTTCATTAGTGAACAGAATACAGGGATCTTTCTCACGTCCTTTGATGAGGTGAGAGAACTCTTCCGGTTTCAGATAGAAAAACTGATCGGCGTTCAAAACGAGAAGCCTTCCCTTCCCCCCGACTTTCCGGGAGAGGTTATGAACGCCTCCACCGATATCCAGGATTTGCGGCTCCTCAACCAGGAATTCAACATCTTCAAATGCAGAAAGATTCTTGCAGGTCTCAAGGATGAGAGAGGCTTGATGATGGAGATTGATATAGATCTTTTTTGCTCCCAATGAGCGGGCGTAGCGGACTTGAAGCTCCAGCAAAGGTTTTTCAAAGACTGGCCAGAGAACCTTAGGAAGTTTCTCTCCGATCTTACCCATCCGGGTGCCGAATCCTGCAGCGAGGATCAGGCAGTAATCAATTTGCATAGTAATGCTCGAAGAGTTTCTTTTTCAAAGGTTTATAACGGGGATTATCCATCATGACTTTACGGATCTTCTCCATGGCAAAGCCAATGTACTTCAGGTACCGGTCATCTTTTCGCCAATTGTAGATGTAACAGAAGCTTCCCACCGCCTTGAAGACTCGCTGGATGAGCATGTCCTGATAAAAGGATTCGAATTCTTCGCGGCTCTGGCCAAGCACTGAGCTTCCGAGGTTATCAAAATAATAATCCTTAAGTTTCTGACGATTTTCTTCATTGAGGTCGTAATAGCAATCCTCAAGAAGGGAAACAAGGTCATACTGAGGAATGCCCCAGCGGGCGTCCTGAAAATCAATGAAGATGAATTCGTCTCCTTTCACCATGATGTTCCGGGAGTGAAAATCCCGATGGGTAATGACCATCTTCTGTGAAGCCAGCCGCTGCATGATGGGTTCAAAAAGAGTTTCAAGCTCAGAGACGATATTTTCATCCTGAATTTTGGAAAAAAAGTTCAGAAAGTACTTAAACGTGAACCGGGTCTCATCCATGTACTTCTGCAGATCAAACTTAAGCTTAAAGAGATTCGGGTTAGCCACAGAAGTTTGAGGAATACGATGAAGCTCAAGAAGCTGATCCACGATCTTTTTGTAGATGTGAAACTCTTCTTCTACTGAAGTGATTGAACTCAGGTGATGAAGAAGGGTGACGTTTCCTAGATCCTCCTGAAGAAGATATCCCCGCGAGAGATTGTGATCGAGGATGGCCGGAACCTTGACCTTGTTTTTTTCAAGAAACTGCTGCACCGATAAAAAGGGATGAGTTTCTGCGGACTCCGTAAAAGGATTATCAAGACAGACAACAAAAGTCCCCTGGCTTGTGAAGAGGCGGTAGTAACGGCGGGTGGAGGCATCTCCAGTGAGCTTATCTATTTCGTCGAGCTTGATCTTTTCCAGGATGCTTTTGTCCTGAGTCTTCTTGAAGAGTTCTTCGATAAGGAATCTTTCTGCCTGTTCCGGTTTCATAGAATGTTATCTCGCAGTTTATTTAAAAGTGTGTAGAAGTTTTTCGAAGAGTTCTTCTTGATCACGTTATTTTCCGTGTCTGTTTTAATCAAATGAGCCTTAAAGAGCGCCTCTTCTCTGGTGATGAGATTGGCGTCCCCCACCTGAAGAAGAAAGTCCGCCGTATTCCTGTTCTGTGTCTGAAGCCATGAAAGGTAGTACTCTCCGTCATAGCCACTTCTCTCCGTTAAGTGATGGGCCCACTTATGAACCTGCATTTTTTCTTCAAGGGAGAGACGGGAAAGCATGATAATCCGCTCAAGGGGCAGGCTTCCCGTAGGGATAATGACATCCTTGGGATAAAGAAGTTTTTCACTGCGGACAAGTTCAAAGGCGAGGATGCTCACGAGCATGCTCTCGTGTTTTATGTATTTTGTGATGAGTCCTCGGGAGAGAAAAATTTCTCCTTTCGGAAGAGAAAAATGCAGAGGCATTTCCGAATCGATAACAGTCACCTCGGCACTTCGAAGGCTCAAAAAGAAGATTTCATTCTTTGAGATGATCTCGCTTAAAACATTCTGAAAGTAGGAAGTGGTGTAGCGATCAAGCCGCACCTGATTCACTCCCGGGGTATTTAAAAATGACTTTTTAAGAGAGGCAAAGTGATCCGCGTAGTCCTGGGCCTGAAGAGGAGTGTAAGCATTTTCTTCCACAAGATTTCGTCCCTTACCCTTGCCAGGAATCTTGATTACTGAGCATGAGTAAAGGAGAAGCAAAAAACAAGAAACCCCCGTGAGAAACGGGGGTTTAAACTTATGAGGAAAAATAGGAGGATTAAATCTCAGAAGCGACTTCACGACCGTTTTCTAGGTAATAGATGGTAAAGCCAGAAAAGATTTTATTAGGATCTTTAATCAGAGGCTTATTGTTATTCCAGATGGACTTCCACTTTTTGTGCGTGCTGTACACATTATTAGAAATTCTCATCAGAGTATCGCCAGTACGAATGAGGTACGGAAGGCCCTGTGGATTCCAGACAAAAGGCTCGGCCGGAGCGGAGTACTTAAGTCTCATCCCTGGACGAACGGTAGTCCCGCCATTAAGGGCCTGGGAGTTCATCGCCGCCAGAGATTTCCACTTGGCGTAGTCACCATAAAGCTTGAAAGCAATCATCATGAGAGTTTCATTCTTTTCGACTGTGTACTGCATAGTCGTTCCAGAAGCCACAGATGGAGTCGCTGAGACTTCAGGGGTAAGGCTTTCTTCAATGAAGACAGGCGCTTCATCGGCGATCACAGGTTCTGTAGTTAAAGGATCTGCGGCAACCGGTTCAGAAACAGGAGCCGTTTCAGCTACATCCGTTCCTTCAATTGTTTCATTCGTGAAATCGAGGCTTTCAGCATCCACCGGAGCGTCTGCTGGATTCTCGATGAATTCATCGGCGTCCGAGAGTTCAATTTGTGGAAATTGCTCTTCAACTTTCTGAGCAGATTTTGAGCCCGAGCAAGCTACAAGGCTAAGACTTAGGATTACCAGCCATGGTGTCATTTTCATATTCGCTCCCTGAATACGTGATACAAAGTATCTCTATTATACTTCTATCTAACGTGAGCGGGAGAAAAAATCAGCTTGATCAGAAATAAAAAAACATATCTTTTTGGTCAATTGAATCCCAGATTCTCTTCACCAGTCGATTGAAATGTTCTTCATTATCCAGGAAGTCGAGTTCGTCTGTGTCGACGATAAGAGACTTGCCTAGATTGTAATTGGCGTACCAGTCATCGTAATAGTCATTGAGACTTGTGAGGTAATCGACGGGAATGGACTGCTCATAGTCCCGGCCACGCTGCTTAATGCGCTCAACGAGCTTAGGAACCGAACGGCGGAGAAAGATCATGAGCGTCGGGGCACTCAGATACTGAATCATGGAGTCATACAGGGCCCGGTAGTTTTTGTAGTCTCGCTCATCGAGTTTGCCAGATTCATAGAGGGCACGGGCAAAGATATTGGCATCTTCATAAATAGAGCGGTCTTGAACAGAACTCGCTGGTGAGCGCTCAATTTCCTTGTGGGCATTAAATCGATGATTGAGGAAATAGACCTGAAGAGGAAAGGACCAACGGTCCATATCTGCGTAGAAGTCAGCGAGGTAAGGATTATCCTGAACCGATTCGAAATGGGGTTTCCATCCGAGGCGCTCTGAGAGTTTCTTGGTGAGTGTTGTTTTTCCGCATCCAATATTTCCAGCAACCACCACGAACATGGGGTTACCACCACTGGAAAGCCGGTGGTAGGCCGTATCGGTCATTGAGTTCTCCTGAATTTGCATAGAGGTTCAAGTTAGTATCAATTGTCTCATAAATCTTGACTCGATTGATCAATTTTTCTCTTCTAAGTCGGCATTTACATGTATTGTCAGAATTACTTAGAATAAAGACAGATGAAATTTCTTCGGCCAAATATTATTTATCTGCTCTGCTTAGTCAGTTTTTCCTTTTCCATTCAGGCTCAGTCCCTCGTTGAGGATGCGAATACCTCGGTAAATATATCTGCTCGAGAGGGAGTTTTCACTGAGACAATAAAAATTATTTCAAATTCGAAGAAGATCTTTATTCTCTCCAATAATAATCAATCCCTCACTATGGGAGATTTTATCTCCCTCGCTTTAGGGGACAATCTGGCCGCCCGGGCGATCGTGGCCAAGGTCCACCAGGGTCAAGTGGGCATCAAGATCATCAAGATCTACTCTCTGGCCCAATGGGGAAGACTCCGCCGGGGTACTGAGGTGCAGGTGATCCGTGGTGATGATTCAAGTTTTGGTAAGACGGAAACCGAAATTGCTGAGGGTGGGGCCAAGATAAAAAATGAAGAGGATCTTTTTACGGCTGATGTCGTTATCGAAGATGACATTGGAAATTTTGAAGAGAATTCCAGAAGACACATCAAGCCGGATAATGTTGTTTCGGTCAGCGCCTCTTATCTCACGGCCAATGTTCCCGAAGTGAATGGTGGTGGTCAGGAGCGATCCCTGGAACTTGGTTTCAGCTGGGCTTATCAGTTTCGCGATAACTTTTTTGCTGAAGCCTCCTATGGTCGCGCCATCATTAAAAATTTTCCGGACAACGGGATTGCCACTCTTTCCAATCGCCTTATTGGCCGACTTAAATTCAATATCAAGGGTCCGGCCTACACCTTTTTCATGCCCTATGTGGGCTATCAAACAGTGACTGTCTCAAGTCCGGATGCCGCAAAAACAATTGATGAAGTGAGAAATGAACAGGAGCTTGCGGCCCTCGATGATCTCGAACAGAGTGGACCAGTTGCAGGTATTACAGTACTTCGGCGGCTTGTTCCTGGTTGGTTTGTTAAGGCCGACATTGGCACTGATGTCATCGACCTGGGGTTTGCCATTGAATTTTAAAATTCTCTCTCTTCTCATTCTTCTCTGCGGATGTGGCGTAAAGGGTGATCCTTCTATTCCCAGAGAAGCATCCGTTCCTTCTGTCCTTCACAACTATGAAGACATCGAAATTAATGCACCTCTTGAAGAGGCTAAGCAGAGATAATGTCACTGATCCTTGCTTCCGGAACTAACCAGGGCAAACTCACAGAGAATTTACATTCTGCTCTTGCCCTCCTTCAGGATCATTTTCGGCTGATTAAGGCGAGCCGAGTCTATCGGTCCGCTGCGGTCGATTACACTGAGCAGCCCGATTTTTTAAATCAGGTAATGGAATTTGAAATTCCCAAAATCTCGCCGGATGAAGTCATGAAGATTCTCCTCGGCATTGAACTCTCCCTGGGAAGGGCGAGAGATATTCCAAAAGGACCACGCATCATCGATTTAGATATCATTTTCTGGGGTCTCGAAAAATTTAATACTCAGCACGTCATTATCCCTCATCCTGCTTGGCAGGAGAGAAGTTTCGTTGTTCAACCGATGAAAGAGTTACCTTTCTTTCAAACTATCCAAAAATGTTTTACAATTCCTCAATCGTTTAACGTTGAAGCCTACCCTCTGGTTACAACCGATCAAGGATGAAAATGGATTTTTCACTCTCTTCGGAACAAAGTGAAATTAAAGAACTTGCCCTGAAATTTGCCCGGAATGAAATGATTCCTCTCTCGCAGAAATTTGACGAAGAGGGAACGTTTCCTAAGGACATTTTTAAAAAAGCCTGGGAACTAGGTCTTATCAACACTTGCATTCCTGCTGAATACGGTGGCACGGGTTTTACATCTGTGGACAGTGTGGTGATCTCTGAAGCCCTCGCCTACGGATGCATGGGAATGAACACGGCTTTCATGGCCAATGACTTAGCACTCCTTCCCATCGTGATTGCCGGAAGTGATGAACAAAAGAAGAAGTTCCTCACCCCTTTTACCACTGATTTTAAAATTGCTGCCTTTTGTCTCACTGAACCTGGTAATGGTTCTGACGCCGGAGGCATTAAGACCTCCCTGAAAGATAATGGTGATCACTACATCTTAAATGGCGAAAAAATGTGGATCACCAATGCCGGATACGCTGACCTCTTCGTGGTCTACGCCACGATCGATCCAAAGCTTAAACACAAGGGTATTACCGCCTTGGTCCTTGATCCCAAGACGGCCGGAGTAGAGGTCGGAAAAAAAGAAGAAAAGATGGGTCATCGCTCATCGGATACTCGCGGGGTGAAATTCACCCAGGTAAAGGTTCCGAAGGAAAATATACTCGGCAATCCTGGCGAAGGCTGGGGTATTGCCATGAAAACTCTTGATCACTCACGCCCCTTAGTTGCATCTTCCGCTCTTGGTGGAGCTCAAAGGGCAATGGACCTGAGCATTCAATACTCTAAAGAAAGAGTTCAGTTCGGGGTTCCGATAGCACAACACCAGGCCATTCAGTTCATGATCGCAGAAATGGGAATGAAAGTTGAAGCCGCTCGCCTTCTCATTCACAAGGCAGCCTGGATGTGTGACCAGGGTATGAAGAATACCGAAATTGCTTCCTACGCCAAAGCCTTTGCCTCTGATTCTTGCATGCAGATCACCACCGATGCGGTTCAGATCTATGGCGGTTACGGATACAGCAAAGAGTATCCGGTTGAAAAGCTCATGCGGGACGCTAAACTTATTCAAATCTATGAGGGTACATCCCAGATCCAGCGACTGGTGATGGCCCGTGAATTATTGAAATAGTCACTTTAAAGGAGAGAGCATGAATATTTTTGTGTGCGTAAAACAGGTTCCTGATACGGAAACAAAGATCACCCCAAGTGGTGATAAGAATTTCATTGAGACAGCATCTATCAAGTGGATCATGAATCCCTATGATGAATTTGCAGTCGAGCAAGCACTCTTAATTAAACAGGCCAACTCTGCCGCCACTGTGACCGTCGTACGCGTGGGTTCAGTGAAAGATACAGAGGCACTCCGTACGGCCATGGCCATGGGTGCGGATGAAGCCATCCTCGTAGAAGGTCCTGACAATCTTGACTCTTATTCCATCGCTAAGGCCCTCAAGGGTGCCATTGAAAAGTCCGGAAAAAAGCCTGACATCATCCTTGCTGGTAAACAGGCAATTGATGACGATGCCCTTCAGGTTCCACAAGTTCTGGCAGAAATGCTCGGAATGCCTTCCGTGAGTGTCATCGTTGGATTTGAAATGAACGGAACAACCGTTAAGGCCAAGCGTGAAATTGAAGGTGGAGCGCTGGAAGTTTACGAAGTAAACACTCCTTGTGTGCTGGCCGCCAACAAAGGTCTTAACACTCCAAGATACGCCTCTCTTCCTGGAATCATGAAGGCCAAGAAAAAGCCTCTTGCTCAGCACTCTCTCGGAGACGTTGGCGTTTCAGATGCTGACCGAAGAGTGAAGTACTCTGAGTTCCAGCTTCCACCAGAGAAGCCACCAGGGAAAAAATTCGATGCCACTGACGCAGCCAAGCAGCAGGAAGTCGTCTCTCAGGTTGTAGGACTTCTCAGAACTGAAGCAAAAGTAATCTAAGTAAAAAGAAGGAATTTAATATGGCTAACGTACTCGTATTTACAGAAGTTCACGACGGTAAAGTAAAACCAGTCACTCTCGAGATCCTGGGCAAGCTCAAGGGTCAGACCGCTGATGTGGCCGTGATCGGTGACCTCGGTGCCGATCAGGTTTCTGAGCTCGCCAAGTATGGCGCTCAGAACGTTCACAAGATCAAAGGCGATGGCCTTGATAAATACTCTCCAGAAGGCTACAGCAACGCCCTCGCAGAATTTATTAAATCCAAGAGCTATGACTATGTCTTCGCTGGTGCCACATCGATGGGAAAGGATTTTCTTCCGAGACTAGCGACCAAGTTTGATGCCGGTCTTGCTTCCGATGTTGTTAATATTAATTTTGACGGCGGATCCTTTGCGGGAACTCGTCCACTTTTTGCGGGGAAATGTCTCGCCAAGGTTGAACTCACTGGTCCAAAGCCTCACTTTGTTTCCATTCGTCCGAACGCTCTTGGTATGACTCAGGATCCAGCTTCCGGCGCAGGAAACGCTCAGGATGTCTCCGCTAGTGCGGGAGATGTTCGAGCGACGATCAAAGAAATTATCAAGGCTGCTTCCAGTAAGGTCGACCTTACTGAGGCGAATATCATCGTCTCCGGTGGACGGGCGATGAAGAATGCTGAGAACTTCAAAATCCTCGAGCAGATGGCAGACGTTATCGGTGCCACTGTCGGTGCCTCCCGTGCGGCGGTAGACTCTGGGTTTGCTCCACACGCTATGCAGGTCGGGCAAACTGGTAAAACGGTTGCTCCTACTCTCTATATCGCTTGCGGAATCTCCGGAGCCATCCAGCACCTTGCAGGGATGAGAACCTCTAAAGTCATCGTAGCGATCAACACAGATCCGGATGCACCGATCTTCACGAAAGCCGACTACGGTATCGTGGGGGATCTCTTCACGATCGTTCCGATCATGACTGAGGAATTTAAAAAGCTTCTCGGAAAGTAATTTGTTACCACAGAAAATAGCCGGCCTCTTGGCCGGCTTTCTTTATTCTCTTTACGCCTCTACGTTTCGCTACGAACTTCACTTCGAGGATCCGGCGGACCGGAAGATTTTCTTCGACGACCTCGATACTCTTTCTCCGGATAATTCAAAGAATCTTATCTACGCCTGTTTTCACCAGGACGATTTCTCCTGCCTGCCCTATTTTGCTAAAAAAAATATCTGCATCCTGATCTCTCAGTCTAAGGATGGCCAGATGCTTGCTTCGGCGGTGGAGCACATGGGCTATCAAACCGTCCGGGGCTCATCCCACAGAGGAGGAGTGGCCGGACTTCTGGCGGCCATGAAAAAAGTCAGGGATGGACATAAACTCACCATTGCCGTGGATGGTCCCAAGGGTCCTATCTACAAGGTGAAGGAAGGCATCACGGCCGTTTCGGATAAATCCAGAAGACCCATCGTGCCCGTTCGAGGATATCCAGAATGGAAAAAGGTTTTTGAAAAGAGCTGGAATAAGGCAACTCTTCCGTTGCCCTTTACCAGGATTAAACTCGTGCTGGGAAAAATAGATTTTTATACTACCAAGGATCTCGAAGAGAAGCTTCTTTCTCTCTCTTAGACTCCCTGATTCTGCTGAAGTTCCAGGGCCTGTTGCTGAAACTGCATATCCATATTGTAGGCTTGCTCTTCAGTATAGGCCGGCTGTCCATAATAAGGATTTTCCTGAGGCTCCAATGGAGCCACTTCTGCCTGGGCCACTGGCTGCTGCTCATAGCGCTTATTAAATTCTTCGTCAGTTGGTTGACCGTAATTATCGGCCCCCGAGTTTGTCCCCATATTACCGGCTTCGGCCAGCTGGGTTTCGTAGGCTTCTTCACGAGAAGGTTCTCCATGAAACTTCATGCGAGTGCCCTCGAGTGGACCATTGGTGAGGGTAATCATGAAAGCATTCCGGTCCACCTGATACATCATTCCCGTATAGATCTCGCCTCCAAGATCATACTGAAAGACATTCCCATTCATCTCCGAGAAAGATACAGAAACCCCCTCCCCATTAGGGAGCGAAACTTCAAGCGATTCAATGGTGCCATTATTGGTGGTGAGGCTTCCTGAAAATTGCGTGTTCTGAAGTCCCTGCTCCCACTTCTTTGGATTAACAACTTCAGTTAATGAGAGAGAAAGCTCTTCCTGAACCGCTGCTACGGCTTCCTGTGGAGCGGATACTTCAGGAGCGGCCTGAACAGTTCTTACTTCCTGTATAACTTCCCGCTGGACCTTAGCGACCTCTACCTTCTGAGGAACCGGAAGCTTTTTCCAGTCCTTAGAGGCGGCCACAAGTCGACCTGGTTTTGTGACCCCATAGAGTTCGTCGAGACGCTTAACGAATCGGATATCACTACCGATCTGTGATTCTGAATTGATCACAATGGCGTTATAGGTACCGACCCCCATAAATAAGAGGAAGGCGAGCATGGATAATGAATGCTGTTGTCTCGATTTCATAAAGAGTCCTTTGGACCCTTAATGAGCAAGCGGAATGCCAAAAAATGGACAGCTAAGACACCGAATCTGGATGAAGTCTCGACAGTGGCGGAGGCAGGATCTGGACGGGTGTCTAAAGTCTAGACGATCCTATCCCCTATTTTAACCAATCACTAATCACTTGGGCCATCTGCTGCTGGGCCGCTACCACCGAAAGAAGCTTGGGAAGATCCCGAAGGTCATCACAGTGAGCAGCTCCATCCATCATATAGATGTTTAATAGTGGATTATTCTCTGGAGTTGAATCAGTCACAGAAAGAGTTAACCAGGGGTCATTTCCACCGTTTGAAAAAATAATCCCGGAAGATTCAGGGTTAAACAATGGAGAGTACCAGGTGTTATTGAGCTCCTGGTGCTCAGACGACATCGGGATGCCGTAGAGACGCTGGCAAACCCGGTCATGATAATCGAGATCGATCTGAGAGGATCGCGATGTTTCTCCCTCTTTATGGGAAACCTGAAACCAGCCAAACTCACTGCAGCTCTGCCAGATCCATTGCCGGTAATTATCTGCGGGGGTGACATCCACCTTCTCTGCGGACTGCATGGAGAGATCCACTGGGCGATAACCCATGCTTCGGAGGACTTTGAGCCCACCTTTCGCATAGCCATCCACGAGATCTTCTGCGGAGGTCAGGGCTTCACAGAAAACTTTATCCCTTCCGTACTGAACAGCTGCTGCCACCATATCGGCCGCAACATA
>CAZPFM010000002.1:0-19279 GCA_964585845.1 uncultured Bacteriovorax sp. | reverse complement strand
TTTCCTGTGAGTGCATAAGTTTTACTACAAAGCTCGTCCCGGATTTCAATGAACCTCCGGGTGAGTTCGAAATTGCATCCCTGAACTAAACCATCCTTAACAAAAAGAGCAACTGGGATAGTTCGCCACACTTCTTGGGAGCCCGGCTTTTGAAGACGAAGCTCCACTTCTCCCATCCCGGACTGAGCTCCTTCATCAAGGTCAGATGTGGGCGTGAATGATTTAATGGAGAGACCTGTGATTTCAATTCCGCCAATTTTCTCACCCTTCCCATAGCTCACAGGTGAGTTAGGGTCAGATTTAAAACTGAATTCTTGCCCACTCACACCAACGCCTGAGAGAGCCTCACAACCACGGAGAGAAGAGAGATGAGACTCAATGAGTTTTTCAATAACAAGGAAGTCTGTGTTCCTTGTCATCTGGGCCTTATTCTTTTCGAGATTCGCAAGGAAGCTTGCACCACCAATGGCAGCGACACCTGCAATGGCAACACCGATGAGAATCTCGGTGAGACTAAATCCTTTCTCGTTTCTAAAAAAATTCATGACTTAATTATGGTCCACATTGAGAAATTAACCAAATAATAGCTCTTTAAAGAGATCGATTCCTTATATATGCCAATATTTTACGGCAAGACCTGTTAACGATTCCTTACAAGTTCTACCATTTGCTTAAAGGCTTCTCTTAACTCATTCTGGAGAGCCATTTTTATCTTCGATCGCTTAAGGGCGAGATCCATACAATAGAGCCATTGCTCGGCTTCCTTTTCCCCTATGGCAAAAGGAAAGTGCCTCATACGCAGACGAGGATGCCCAAATTTTTCTAGGTAAAGTTGGGGTCCCCCTAACCAACCGGAGAGAAAGAATTTAAGCTTATCTCCTGAGTCTTTGAGGTCTCTTCCCTCATGGGTGAGAAGGCAATCCTTCGCCTTCGGATCACTCTTCATGATGGCATAAAAATCATCCACCAGGGGGGAAATCACCTTCATGCCGCCCAACTGTTGGTACTTCGTCCGGGTAAAGAGTTCACCGACTTTTTTAATCCACCTTCGAACCAAAGAATCCCTACCTTGCTCTAAATTAGATTAGAATTATAATAGATTCGTTAACATCAACAAAGGAAATCACCATGAAAGCCACAGCTCTTTTCACCCTCATTGCCCTTTTCTCTCTTGGCGCCTGCTCTCATCACAAGCACGGTTCATGCTGTAAAGAAAAAGAAAGCTGCAAGCGCGAGTCAAAGTCTTGCTGCAAAGATGGAGAAAAATGCGAACGTAAAACTGAAGAAAAAAAGCAGTAATCTCTTATGAAACTCCTTCTTCTTTCCTGGTTGATCCTCACCCAGTCTGTCTTTGCCAATGTCTGCGACAGCGATGCAAAGAAGTTCTGTCCCGAGGTTAAGCCAGGAAAGGGAGGGCTTTCACTCTGTCTTGTTAAGCATAAGGATCAACTCTCCAAGGCCTGTAAAAAAGAGGTCATGGCCCCTCTGGACACCAAAAACCATGGTAATCCTTGTCATCAGAATCTGGTGGACTACTGTTCAGAGATGCCACTTTCCGGTGAAAAACTCACCTACTGTCTTTTAAAGCATGAAACAAAGCTGGACAGCGAATGCTCAGAAGACTTTAAAAAAAGAAAAACCGAATTCGTTAAAAATAATATCTGTGCAACTGACATTACAGAACATTGCTATCCCGAAGTAAAAGGTCACGACATAGTGCTCGCCCGTTGCCTGATTGAGAAGAAAGAAAAACTCTCCAAGTCTTGTGGAGCTGAAGTGAGCAGGCTCTCCGAGAAACTTCGAAAAGAGAATTCCTGTTTTGATGACATCTCAAAATTTTGTGCAACTGAGACAGCTCCTGAAAAAATACAAGTCTGTCTTGAGAGGAATTCATCTAAGCTCTCCGGTCAGTGTCAGAAAGCAGTAAATAAGCAGAAAGAGAGAATTGCTTCTCACCCCTGCGCGAAGGATCTTGAGCGTCTATGCAAGACCGCTATCGGTTCTTCCAACAAACGAAAATGCCTGAAGACTTACGAGAGTAAGTTATCCAAAGAATGCAAAGATTATAGGAAAGAGCGAAAAGATAAAGTCACCCAGCTCATTAAAAACTGTGACTCCGATCGAAAGAAATTATGTCAGGGGATCTCTCAGAAAATTCCAAAGATCATCCGATGCCTTAAGCAGAATGAATCGAAACTCTCAAAGACCTGCAAAGCATCCCTTCCCTAAGCCTATTTCATAATCTCGCAATTGGGGAAATCCTTTTGCATCGCCTTGATGAGGACCTTCAGGTGCTGCTGACCCTTTGTCTCCAGTGTAAATTCCACGATGGCCCCGGAGATTCCGGTATTTCTTGAGTCCCTGTCATGGACGACCTGAAGAATGTTAGCACTCGCATCTTTAATGATTTTTGTAAGATGATGGAGTGTCCCCGGTCGGTCGGTAATAGGAACCCGAATACGGACTTTCCGGTGAGATTCAATGAGTCCTCTATCGATGATCCTCTCCAGGAGATTCACGTCGATATTTCCTCCACAGATGACCAGGACAACGTTCTTTCCCTTGATGAGTTTGGGATTTTTAATCCAGACCTGATCCAGAAGTCCCAGTGGCAGGGCCCCGGCGCCCTCTGCGATGACCCGCGCCTTCTCCATGAGCTGAAGAATGGCCCAGGCCATCTTCTCATCACTCACCCGGTGAGTGGAATCGACCACATCTTTGAGGATATTAAAGATCTCCGGTGCCACTTTTTTTACCCGGATTCCATCTGCGAAAGTTTCAGCTTTTTCAATGGTCTTAATCTTTCCTGACTGAAGAGAATCCACCATGGCTGAGCAACCACTTGCCTGGCCCGCGAAAATCTTGGTCTTCTTTTTTTTGCCTTTCATGACCTGGCCTATGCCAGAAACAAGACCTCCACCGCCGATGGAAGAAAAAATAAAATCAATTTTCTCCATCTGTTCCAAAAGTTCATAGGCGACGGTTCCCTGTCCTGCAATGACCATAGGATCGTTATAGGGATGGATGAAAACCTGATTTTCTTTTTTCATGACTTCTTCGGCGTGAGCAAAACACTCTTCAATGCTGGATCCAAAGAGAATCACCCTGGCGCCGAGGCGTTCGGTGTTTTTAATTTTTGTCAGAGGAGAGCCTTCAGGCATGATGATCGTGGCCTTAATCCCGAATCGCCGGGCGGCCCATGCGACACCTTGAGCATGGTTTCCTGCACTCACGGCCAGAACTCCACGTTTTTTCTCTGCGGCCGTGAGCTGAGAAATTTTGAAGGTCGCTCCTCTCATCTTAAATGATCCAATCGGGAGCATATTCTCAAGTTTCAGGTACACATTGCATTCATACTTATCTGATAACCATTCGTTATAGACGAGCGGTGTGGGAGAGATGACTTCTCTTAAGGCTTTGCGGGCCTTCTCGAAGAGCTTGAGATCAATTTCCATTAGAAACCTCGTATAAAATAAGGAAGAAGAATTTTAACGGCAAGAAAGTTGAAGACGCCGCCAGCAAAGTACAATAGCCATTTTTCTGGAATATTTTCCAAAAACTGGGAGAGGACAAAGAAGATGGAGCAAATAACGAGGGTTATGAGTCCCACAACGATGGCTGGATCGTGGGGATTAGGATAGGTTCCAAAGCTCACTCCTGAGGCCAGGGCGTCGAGGCTTGTGACCACGGAGAGGATGAGAAGTGGAAAAATACCATGGGAGAGGGCTTTTTCTTTCTCTGGAGTCTTGGCCTCACGGAAAAACCTTAGCCCGATCATCATAAAAATCAGGGCCACGAGGATCTGGGAGAGATATCCCCAGGACGAAAAAGTAAAAAAATACCCAGCAAAGCTTCCGGCCCAAATCATCAAGCCCTGGAAGAATCCGAAGAGTAAACACATCGTTAAGCCGCGGAGAATTCGAGTGCCCGTAGGATCTTTTACAACCAAGAGTCCAAGAGCGAATGTGACCACGGCGGCATCGATCGCGAGAGCTATCCCTAGGAAAGCGATCTCCGAGTCAATCATGAACATTCCTTTGATAACCCCTACTATATCGTGTTAAATTCAAAACATGAAAGCCTTTCAGCGAATCCTTTTTTTGTGCGTTCTGGGAACGTATCTCGTCATCCTTGCGGGTGCCGTCGTGCGAGGAACAGGATCAGGTCTTGGCTGCCCGGACTGGCCACGATGCTTCGGTCAATGGGTTCCTCCCTCTGATGTTTCAGAACTTCCCGAGAACTATAAAGAAATTTATAAAATTTCAGGAAAAGTCATCGCAGACTTCGATCCTTTTAAAACCTGGACCGAATACGTCAATCGACTCCTGGGAGTGATCCTGGGATTCCTTGTGGTCCTCCTTTTCGGACAATCTTTTAAGCTCCGGAACATTGATCGGAATTTCCCCTGGTACACCGGTGCCCTCCTCCTTCTCATTCTCATTCAAGGCGGGGTGGGAGCTCTGGTGGTTTCCACTCACCTGAAGCCTTTTATCATCACCATTCATATGTTCCTGGCAGTTCTTCTTCTCTTTGGGCTTATGCTTCTGAGTAAGTACTGCCATGACCTGGAAGACTCCTCCATTCAACAACCTAATGATCCAAAGGCATTTTCTCTTTCAAGAATTCTAGTCTACCTCGCCTTTTTCCAGGTCTTAATGGGTACACAGGTCAGGCAGAATGTGGATCACCTCCTCAGGGATACCATGGAGGCCACCCGCTCGACGGTCATTGAACTCTTAAGTCCTCTTTTCTATGTTCACCGCTCTTTTAGTGTCCTGATCGTGGGCCTTATGATCTATTTACTCTTCCACCTTCACCGCTCCCGTTATAACAGATCGGCATTTGGACTGTGCTTTCTCGCTCTTATTGCGACAGCGGGTAACATCGGGACTGGCATCATTTTGAATTATTTTAATTTTCCCCGGGAAGCCCAGCCTCTCCATCTTTTTTTCGGTATCGTGACCCTCGGTTTTCTTTATCGCTTGTTTCTTAATCTCAAAGGAAGTCTTCTTGAGGATTGATTTGTTGCTACGCGTCAGGAGCTTTGAAAGATGTTAGGTCTTATTGTTCTGGCACTGACCATGTTCATGATCTTTACGCTGGTTAAAAATGCTCTTATGGGTAAGCAGCTCAGTCAGGACGATGATTACACGGGTACAATCTCCCTCATCATCCCTATGACCAATCGCTCAGAGTTTTACCTGGACCCATGGCTTCAATCCCTTATGGGATTTCGTCGGCTCACGGAAAATTTTCACATTCACATCCTGATCGACGGTCATCACCCGGCCGTTGTGGCCTGGCGAGAACTTGAAGAGAAGCTTCCCTATGTTCAAATTCACAGCTTCCTTCATCGTCCTGCGAATGCCAACCCCACTACTTGGATGATCGAACAGATCGCTCACGAAATTAAAAGCCAGGTCGTCATCATTGGGGACTCGGAACTTGTGCCATCAGAATCGGCCCTCCTCTCCGTGAGTAAGTTTGTGGACCTTAAATCCCGCTCTTATTTTGTGGTTCCTCAGACTGTGAGGAAGACTTATCTTGGAGAGTCTGTGGCCCTCCTGAATCCCACTCTCGCCCTGGTTTCAGTCTTTGGCTGGCGCAAATTCATACGCCGCTTTGCTTATCCCCTGATGAGTATTGCTCAGGGGTGGATGGCCATGCCTCTGGAGACATTTAAGGAAATTGATTTTAAACGATTCGACCAGCGATCCTGGAAGGATGCCATTGCCCGGGATTGGGACTTCCGAAATAAAAAATTTGCTCTCGCTTTTGGGGAGCGGCACCTGCGCCGTCACTACCCGGAAGTCCTAAAGGTCCAGATGGCCCAGTTGAAGATTTACTGGGAAGAGCTTTGGGCCGGCGGGGACCGCCATGGATTCTGGCTCTTTGTCCTGGCTCTCTTTATTTGGTCTTTCCCCCTTCTCTTTATCTGGAGTCACCCGTTCTGGTCTCTGGCGAGCATATTCCTTCTGACCCTCTACCGCTTCTTTTCGAAGATCATTTTCCAGGAATCTTGGTTCGGCATCATGCTCCACCCATTTGGATGCCTCATCTGGATCGCCACTCTTCTCATCTGGGCCCTGGAAGGTGTGAAAACACGTTATGTCTCAACCCCAATGCGGCGATAACATTATTGTTAAATAGATCCGGAAGCTTTATAATCGTTTATCTGAAATCACTAAAAAGGAAGAATTATGGGTTACGGACGTAAGAGCAAAGCAACAAAAATGGACCAGCGCAAAGGCCAGGCCAAGAAAAAAGCCAAGATCAAAGCAAAGATCCAGGCCGGAAAAGATAAAAAGTAATTTAGAACTTTAGACTCGGCATAAAGGGCCCAAGAGATACTTCTTTTGGGCCTATTACACTCAGAAGAATTCGGATCTTATCCTCAAGACTTCTCGCCAGCATCACTTCTTTTTTAATCCTCGCCTCATCCACCAAAAAGACTGTGCAGTAATTGATCAAAAGCTCAGGATCATCAAGCGTCCTTGAAAAAGAGTCTCTTTGACCTTCATCAGGGAGAAAGTGCTTCGCCCAACGCTCAAGAATATTTTTTAAGCTCCAGACTTCTAAATCGAAGCTCTCATCAAGAAACGTGTCTTCATCCACATCATTGTAGCGGTAGACCTTGTAGGGATTATTCGTGACAGCGGTGGTGAGAATGATTTTTTCGGATCCAGTGATGTAGATATCCATTCTCCCATCCGGATAGGTAGAAAGAATGTGAGGAGTTCCGGCGACACAAACCTCTCCCCGATAATCATTATCTTCCCGAAGGCTTGTGACAGCGATGGGGATATCCATGTCGATGGAGTCTTTAATCATCTGCCGATAACGGGGTTCAAAGATGTGATAAGGAAGGGTCACTTTCTTAAAGAGTACAGAATTTAATAATGGGAAGAGAAAGACCCGTTTTTCCATACATCAAGCTTACTCCCCTCTAAGGATTGATCAAGGGAGGCTGGCCAAATCGAATCGAAAGATTCAGTCCCTATACCTCTCATAAACTGTAAAGTTTTCAGCCTACCTTGTCGGTATGAGGCTACTTTACTAATTTGCCCAGACACCGCAATACTTCAGGAGAAGTGATGAGAGTTATTGGCAAAGTTGTCCGTACCGTTGTTCTCACTGCCTTGGCCCTGGTGGCCATTCTGAACTCCCAGGCCCCACAGGCCCAGAATGAGGCTTTAAGCTTTCCCACCACTGCCGCCGTTGTGGATTCATCCTTTGAATAAGAGTTAAAACTCTCTTAACCGTGTCATTTTTACACGAGCCTCCCCTCCGTTTTGTCTTTCCCTCTAAGATGTGGGGATGAAGCATTTCATTCTCGTTCTCTTCGCTCTTTTCTCTCTCAGCGCCTTTGCTGGGAACGCGGTTCTCCTCACCTCTCTCGAGCTTAAGTCCAAGCATGTGAGATACCTCGAAGATAAATTTCAAAAGTACCTTAAAAATTCAGGTTTAAATTTAATCATTCATCATGAAGTCGATCCTATAAGACTCGCCGAAGTGATTCAGGATAAGGAAACGGAAGCCATCATCTGGGTTTCCCATGCGGCCAAAGAGAAAGAGCAGGTCCCGGGTAGATCGGCCCCAGCGGTGATCATGGATATTCACGGCAATGACGTAAAAAATTTCTTCTCTACGATCCCCTCAAGGATCAAGTTCCTTGGCATTGTAGGTTGTCAGGCAGAGGAAATCTTTAACGGTTTCAAGGAACGAGGCCATTATGTGACTAATCCCGATCTTGAGATCATGAGCTTTCGAAAGAAGGTCAGCATGCAGAGAGGGATCAAGAAAGTAGCAAAGCGTCTCGCTTATCTTTTAAGGAATCCAAAATCAGAAACTCCTGTAGAAGATCAGGAGATGGTAGAGTTCACTCTTTCAAGGTCCGACCTTGATTCAGTCACGACTCAAAGTAGTTGGGTGGAATTCGGTGATAAAGTCCTGGGGATCTTCAAGGGCAGCGAGATGGGTACCGTTTATGGATCAGTACCGCGGTCTATCTATGAGAAGATGGAAAACAAGAACATTAAACACAATCGTCTTCATCACCTTGAGCAGAAAGATGAGAGCTTCGGTAGACTCGAGATTAACTCGAGTGAGGCCGATATATGGTGGAAGCTATTTGAACTAAGAGGAAAGCCTCTGGGTGGAAAGCATCAGCATTTGTATCAGTTTAGGAAGTAATAAGCTCACCACGATTAATTAAGCCGCATCCTTCTCTGCTTCCCAAATATCAAGATTAACCTGGATATTCATCCACATCCTGGGAGAAGTATCCAGCACTTGGCCAAGTAGAACAGCGAACTCCGCACTCATCGATCTTTTACCATTTATAATTTCACTCAGTTTTGTTTGCATGGTCGAAGGCTTAACTTTTCCACCAGTTGCCATACTAAGCGTCTGGGCAAACTGAGACTGTGTAATCCCAAGTTCATCAAGCCAGAGAACTTTTAAAACCTCGCCAGGATGGCTAGGTTTCCTGATAGACCGTTGCCTCTTTATCTTTTCCATAAATCTTCCTTAGTGATAATTCTCAATCTTCACGTCATAGAAGTCATTCTCAATAAACAAGAATGTTATCCGCCAACCACTGAGCTTATTTATATCAATGGTAAACTCATCTTTCCTTGCTCCTTTGAGCTTATGAAGTCTCAAGGATGGTGGAAAACCTCTTCTTTGAAGTTCATCGAGGGATGTAACAGCATCCATCAAATCTAAAAGGAGAATAGCTCTTTGCCACAGCTCAACCGGAAGCTTTTTCGTTCGACCAGTATGAAACAAATCGGCAGCAATTCTATTTCCAAACTCTTTGAGCACTTGTCCTCCAAAATCAATATAGCACTATACGGTAAGACAGTAAAAGTGCTCTCGGCTCAGAATCTCCTTTAAAGGTATATAGAATCATTTGGACTTCTCGTCGGGCACATTCGTGTTTTCATACACTTATAATTCAAAGTCGAACTAAATCCTGTTTATTCCGCTAAAGATAGGCCCCAAGTCTCCGATAAATCATAGGAATAAAATTTAATGAGGGGATCTCATGGTTCTGAAACTATTAAGCACAGTAGTTTTAATTTCATCGTTTTCAGTATTCGCAGCTGCCGATCCAGACTGCCCGACTGAAGCCGAACCGACCGTTGCGGACCAGCTTGCTCAGCATGTGAAGGGGTGTCCGAATAACGAAGGGATTCAGACAATTTGCGGACACATAAATGGTATGACTTCAGGAGAAGATGAAGACAAGTATCACTACCAAACTTTAATCAAGAATGCTGCCTGCGTATCCTCAACTGACTCAGCTTCTCAAATCCAATCTAAAATAGCAGCGTACTGGGATAAATACGGAAAATATGAAACCTGCAATAACCCTAATTTTAACCAGCCTAATGGATCTATTGTTAAATTCGCGATTGCAAAGCAATTCGATAACTTTATTATTGATGTCTCACATCGATGGAAGTTAAATCTGAACAGAATTGACCCTGCCGACGGCAGAACTGTTCTAGACTACGCGTATGACGAATATGCTGCAGAAAGCTCTAGAGGAAGCTCTATTGCAAACAAAATAAAGACTTATATTACTATATTAGAAAGTAATGGTGCTAAGAGGAGTAAGGACCTTTGAAGCATACCATTGCCTTTATCACAATCTTAACGTTTATAAATGTCACTTTTGCGGAAGAGTGCATTGATCATCCCATACCAGATGAAATAAACCAGCTCAGCAGAAGTTTAGGAAGAGTCAATTGTCATACTAGCTTAAACTTTATGATGGATTCAAATTCTACTGATTTGAATGGAAGTGAAACATGCGGGAATTGTAAAGACCAATTTCTATCTCCTTTAAGTGAACAACATATTGAAGATCACGAAAGACTAAAAGTTTCAGAAAGAAGAGTTTTTATAAAGACTCTCTTTAATGAATTACAAAAATCTATAGCTATAACAACCGCTGAAGTACTCGCTCTAAATTCATCGACTTCTACTTTCAGCCAATCACTCGCCGCATGTAACACTAATAGTTTTAAAAGCAGGATCAAAAACTGTCCTGCCATTATTGAAGCCAAGATTTCTGTGGATTCTTTTTCGAATTCAATAGCAGAGAGCATAGCAAAATCTCTGAAACCATTAAAGCCGGCTGCATGTTCAATATTAGAAGGTAGATCTCAGTCACAACTAGATCAGATGAGTTTACAGGCCGCCGTTCAAATGCTGGATGAAGATATTTTCAACCAAATTGCATCGATAGATATCAACTCATTCTCAAGGCAGATCAATGATCTCCCACAAGGCTTTCAAATCCTTTTATCGAAAGATCCCGTTTTTAAAGCACTAAAGCAAGACCCTCAACGCTTTAAAAACTTCTTCGCTTCTATCAGAAGTCGATCTGCGAATGAACGACTTGAGATGATTAACAGCTTCAAAGAATCTGAAGAGACAAACCTCTCTTTGGATACAATGTTTAAAAATCAATGTGAAAAAGCCTACGCAAGTTTTGCTGATACCGTCTGTGCTGCTGACTTTTCTGCTAATTCGATAGATCTTGGGAGCTTATCAAATTACAGCAAAGTTAATTTTGATCAATTCGATGATGATATTGAATTCGCAACTGATCCAAAAGTTGAAGCTCGTAACTTCGAACTCTTAAGCTTCTGCGGTTCAAAAGATAATCCTTCATCAAAATACAATCTTAACGAGCAGCTGTCACAGATGAATAGCTGGATGCAGAATGATAAAAAACCTCTTACTCTTCAAGCATTTGATGAAAACATGACAAATGAGAAAGCTGCGTTTAATCAACAGATTTGTGAAACTGATTGCTCGGTTTCATCAAACTCCACTACTTGCTTTATAAAAAACCTTCTCCAGACAGAAACAGCTCAAGGTTCATCAATTGCACGTACAAGCTACAGTGGCGGAGCCCTAGAACTTATCCGCTCAATCACTGGTACACCTTCAAAACTTAGTGTTGAAGACAAAGAGGTCCTCGTCTCCTACGGAATCCTCCCCCAAGACGACGGCTCCTACATCACGCCTCCTACTCAGACCCAACTCGCTCAAACCACCACCAACTCTGGCAGCAATAGTGGCGCAACAAATAGGACAGTCGCTTCCAGTACCCGTACCACCTCAACTACCCAATTCGCCGATTCACAAAACCGACAAAATCAACGTGGCCGTCAGTCAAATGGATCGGCCCTTCCCTACAATCCTATTTCTTCTTCTGAGTTCAGCTCTGCCTTTGCAGACCGACTCAATGACCTAAGTGATCTCACAGATCAGGAACGCCAACGCCTCAATCAATTCGAAGAGGAAATCACACGTCGCCTTTCCCGCTCTTCATCGGGTGCCGCTCCTACGAGAGCTCAGGTTCAGCAAGTGGCCCAGTCTTTTGCTCGTGAACAATCTCGAACTTTAAGCCCTCAACGCCAGCAGCAGTTTGTGAATAGTTATGTGGGCGCTTTTGATGATGTCCAAAACTCATTTGCTTCTAACCCTGGATTTGCCAATTCGGGTGGAGTTGATCTTGGAAATGATCTCGCAGGCCCTTCCCAGGCCTACACCAATGCGCAAAACGCCAGGGAAGCAATGGCGAGATCTCAAAGAGCTCGTTCATCCGGTGCCCTTAGTGGCTCTGGTGGTGCAGACTCCGCTCTTGCTGGCACCTCCGGACGCTCTCCTGCCAGCACCACTGAAGGAGATGCTCCATCTGTCAGCGTGCGTATTAGCCTCGACGAGCTCCAATTAAATCCTCAGCGAGCTCTCTCGCAGCTGCCGGCTTCTCTCCCTGAAACCTTTATCATGGAGATCCAAGGAACAAACCAGGTCTATCGATATCAGATTCAAAGATCAGGTCTTGAGTTTCAGGTCTCACAGATCGGAGGAAGCAACGGACGAGCTCTGATCGAACGGATCCAGAGACTATTGCGATCCAGAAGGGCCGACCTCACGGGCCTGAGGCGATCGTTTACTGGAGTGAACTAAAAATTTCTTTAGGGACTTTGCTTGAAAGCTTAAGGCCGACCCGAAGGGCCCGCTCTTTTCGGCGATGGATCTTTCCCTCATCATCACTTTTGGCATAAACAACTTCCGCCAGGATCGGGTCATACATCCGATGCCCGTCAATTTCAGTAAGCCAGAGGAATTTATTCTTCTTGATGAACATGCGGTTATTTTCTGAAATCAAAAGACCTGCACCAGACCGTGAAAGATCCACCAGACGAACCTTGATTTCGTTTCCGCTATCAGAGTTGAGAAGATTAAGGCTAGGTTTCAAAGCGATCTCCCTCTGCCCTTCTGCAAACTCAAAGCGCCGCTCAGATCTAAGTTCCATGGTTTTCAGCGTCTCGGGAAAGGAAAAGTGAAGAGTGTTGATCCCCTCAGCAAATTGAGTGACCTTGAAGACACTTGAGCGATGCTCAAGCTTTACATAAAGAGGAAGATTAGGATCGAGTTTATATTTTTGATTATCAAAAGTGAGAGCTATACCACGGGAGACAAAATCAATTTCCAAATGGGTGGCCTCGATGACGAGCTTGCCACTAGGTCTCGATTGCCAGATGAGATTCCCTGGCAGATAGGAACTTTTCTGAACGATACGGAGAATTTCCCGGTAATTTGTGCAATCACGATATGTCTCAAGAAGCATCTTATTAGCTTGCATGAAGTCATTTGCTTTGACAACCCTTGCTACTCTGATCAAATTTGTCGGGATAGATACCCTGCCGATACTCACTCTCTGCATTCTATGGAAGGATAGAGACGCGGAGGTTCCATGAGGTTTATTTTTCTTATGACCAGTCTTTTTATGCTCTATTCCTGTGCGGCCAAGAAGCTCGCCGTTCAACACGCTGATACTTTCATTACGCACTCAGTGGAAAAGAAAATACCACTTAATAATCAGCAAGAAAAAGAGCTCGCTAAGGACGTCGACCAGTTTCTCATGAAAAAGAAGATCGCCGCCCAGGAGATTCTTCCCCTGATCGATAAGATGGATCCTTCCGAGCCTACGCTATTTGACGAGATATACGCTTCTCTACTCAAGAGCTACCGTGGGATTGCGGAGGATTTCTCTACCATCCTCGCTAAATACATCGTCGATCTTAATAACCGGCAACAGAAAATATTTTTTGAAAGACTCAAGGAAGATCTTGAAACAAAAAAGAAGAAGAATTCAGAAGAGCGTCTCTCAGACATAAAAAGAAAAGTTGAGCGTCTTATCGGTTCACTTTCTGATTCTCAGGAAAAGATGCTGAGATCCCATTCCAATTATTTTCAAAAAAAGGGGAATCTCTATCTTGATCTAAAAGAGAAACTTCACACTCGACTCGAGAGCATCCTGACTCAAGATTCAGCACCTAAAACGAAGAGAGAACTCGTCGTTGAAGCCTTTATGAATTACCAGGATGAGAGCATTCTTTCTTCGAAAGAGAACGTTGCATTGGTTAAAGAATTCTCACCCACTCTCACCCTCAAGCAAAAAGAATACTTTCGGGGAAAGGTAAAAGAACTTAAAGAGATCATTGGCTACTATCTCGATACTCAGTACTAAGCAACCTTACTCTTTTGGTCTTCTGCTTCCAGAATAAAAATCCTTTGAGAGAGACCCAGCATCTTCTCCCAAGGATCCCGCTTTCGGCGCTTAACTTTGGCCAAGGCTTTTTTTAGATCGTATTGCTGCGGACTCTTAATTCTCTTCAGTTCTGTCCATTCAACTGGCAAGGCCACATAACTTTTATCTTTTGCTCTGAGTGAATAAGGGACGACGGCCGTGGCCCCATGACCATTTCTTAAGTAGTCAATGAAGATCTTCCCTTTTCGCTTACTTTTACTCATGTTGGTGACATATTTTTTAGGATTTCGCGAAGCAAGCTCTTTAGCAATAGTAAGAGCAAAGGATTTCACCTGGTCCCAGTCATAGCGAGGATCGATCGGCACATGCACGTGGAGTCCTTTTCCTCCGGTAAGCTTAACGAAACTCTTTAAATCCAAATCTTCAAGCAGCTCCTTGACCTCAAAGGCCCCATCAATTACGGATTTCCAAGCAACACCCGGGCCTGGATCAAGATCGAAGATGATCTGATCCGCATGAAGGTAATCATCCTGCCGGGAGTTCCAGGCATGAATCTCAAAGGCGTTGAGCTGAATAAGATTGAGAATTCCTTCCTTAGAATTAACCGACACGTAAATTCCTTCCCCTGAGTCTTCTTTAACAGGAAATGTGTGAAAGGATTCAGGATTCTTACCGGTAAAGTGCTTCTGATAGAAACACCCTTTTGATGCTCCATTTGGGCATCTCACAAGAGAGAGAGGTCGATCTTCCATGTAGGGAAGCATATGGGGGGCCATTGTTTCGTAGTACTTTGCCACATCGAGTTTGGTGACTCCATCCCCTTTAAAAAGGACCTTCTCCGGGGAAGAAATAAGCTTGAGATTATTAGTCACTGGCACCTCCTGAGGAATATCCCGGTGGATGTCTTTTGGTTTTTTATCGGAGCGAAGAGCGATGAAGACTGGGGCACGAAGAATCTTCTCTTTGGTCCAATTGGCAAATTTCACCTCGCAGATTTTCTGAGGCTCCACAAAATGGATATCCTTTTTACTGGAAAACTTATGGTCAAAGGGATTTTCTTCAGTTTCAAGGGGAGAGAGGATATCTTTAAGTTCACGCAGAAGCTTTTGTGAAAATCCAGTTCCCACTTTACCCGCGTATTTGAACTCATTGCCTTCCCAGTACCCCACGAGAAGGGCACCCAGACTACTTCTTCCCCCCTTGGGCTCCGTCCAGCCACCTATCACAAACTCTTGTCGATTTTGACACTTAACTTTGACCCAGGAAGAACCTCTCCCGGAATGGTAGGTCGAGCGCAGATCTTTTGAAACGATGCCTTCCAGCTCATGCTCACAGGAGACCTGGAAAAATTTCTTGCCTGAGCTTTCAATATCCTGACTATAACGTATGAGGGGCTCCTTTCCTCTCAGGATGGTGCGAAGTAAGGCCTTCCGCTCAACCAAGGGTTCGGCCCGGAGATCTTTTCCATTTAGGTAGAGAAGATCAAAACCATAGAAGATGAGGTTGTGATCATCCCCTCCTTTCAAAGAATTTTGAAGGTCCTGAAAGTTCGTTCTTCCCTTTTCATCAAGGCTCACAAGCTCCCCATCCACAATAGCATCTGTCACTTCCAGAGAATGAAATTCTTCTGCGATGGTGGGGAATTTCTTTTTCCAATCATGTCCGTTTCGGGTGAAGAGCTGAAGATTCTTCTTTCTTATGTGAACCTGAAGTCGGTAACCATCAAATTTCATCTCATGGACCCAATCTTCCCCCTCCGGTGCTTCATCTACCAGGAGAGGAAGTTCCGGTGGAATAAATCCAGGCCATGGGTCTGATCCCATTTTATGCGCTTTTTTTTTATGCCGCTCTTTCCGAGAGCCATAATCGGCAATGGGATCAACCTCAGCTTTTTTCCCTGAAACAGCGAACTCATCCTTATGCTTAATGAGAAGCCAGGAATTCTTGGCCCCTCGGTATTTGACCTTAACCAGAACAAAGCTTCCGTTAAGCTTCTTCCCTTTAAGCGTGAATTTGAGCTCCCCTTTCTCCAGGGCCTTAAGGGGGTCATCCACTTCACTTTTCCAGGTCCCCTGGTCATACAAGAAGACCTCTCCAGCACCGTATTCTCCCTCAGGAATCTCTCCCTCAAACTTCTCATATCCGAGAGGATGATCTTCGGTCTGCATCGCCAGTCGTTTAACAGAGGGATCAAGGGAAGGACCTTTGGGAACGGCCCAACTCTTCAGGACTCCATCAAGCTCAAGCCGAAAGTCATAATGGAGATGAGAGGCATGATGCTCCTGAACTACGAATTTTAAGCGGGATGTTTTTTTCTTTTGAACTTTTCCTTTCGGCTCTTTGGTTTTCGAAAAGTCCCTCATCCCCTGATATTTTTTCAATGAGTCTGCCATACTAACTTGCCTTTTTCTTGGCCGCTGTTTTCTTGGAAACTTTCTTGGTCTGTTTTTTCTTGGAAGACTTCTTCTTCTCCTCGAGAGACTTTTTCAGAAGTGGCATAAGATCCACAAGATTTCCCGTGCTCGTTCGAGTCTTTTTCTCCTCACCTTCTTCTTCGATGGTGTAGGCTTCCCCTTCTTCGAGCTTCTTATTGATGATCTTCATCACATCATCTTCATATGTGTCCTTGTACTGCTCCGGATTCCATTCAGAAGTCATCCCTTCGATGAGTTCCTGTGCCATCTTAATTTCTTTAGCGCTAAACTTCGGCTTTTCAATATTTTTTAAGTAATCCGCTTCATCTGTCTGAAGAACTTCATGAGCAAAGCGGAGCATCTCCATGACAAGAAATCCATCTTTAGACATGATCACACAGAGATGCTGCTTGGTACGAATGACAATCTTTCCTACTGCCACCTTATTTGTTTTCTCCAGTGCTTCTACCAGGAGGAAATACCCTTTATTTCCATTCTTTTGAGGGACCAGGTAATAGGGTTTTTCAAAGAACATCAGGTCAATCTCAGAGAAGTCCACAAAGTCCTCAATCTCCAGCATGGAAGAGGCCTTAGGGTTGGCTGCTTTAAGATCCTCCTTGCTGACGATAACGTATTCCCCTTTTTCGTATTCATACCCTTTGACGATCCGGTCCCAAGGAACTTCTTCTCCGGTCTTGGCATTGACCTTTTTGTATTTTATGGGCGAGTGGTCTTTCCCATCAATCATGGAGAAGTGCAGATCACTTCCCTCCTGAGCTTTCTGTACTGTGACAGGAATATTGAGCAAACCAAAACTTATCGAACCTTTCCAGATGCTTCCGGCCATAGACACCTCCTCCCATAACCTTACAAAAATGAAGCCAGGAGAATCAATTTGCAGAGATTTCTAGTCAAACTTCCCCAGTCTTCTTTAAGAAGAAACAAATCTCAGCTCTTTATCTCTGGCACTCTGCTTGCAACTTTAAACGGGTTGTATGGGCTATGGAAAACGACACGGAGGTTCGTATGTTCGAAAAAGTTTCAGAGTTTTTTAGTAATAAACCATCGGAGTCCTCTGACTCGGAGATTCGTGAATTAAGCGGCACACGCGCTGCCATCCTCGCCACTGATGGCTTTGAGGAGTCAGAACTCTTTGAGCCTATGAAGGCGCTTAAAGATGCAGGTGTGGACGTGACCATCGTTTCGCCAAAGAGTGGCAAAATCACTGCCTGGAATAAGGATGACTGGGGAAAATCCATCAGCGTCGATATGTCCCCCTCTGATGCCTTCACCGTTGATTTTGATTATCTCATGCTCCCAGGTGGGGTCATGAATCCAGACAAGCTCCGCAACGATCCAGACTCGGTCGCCTTTGTGGAATCCTTCGTGAATAAGAAAAAGCCTATCGCAGCTATCTGCCATGGGGGCCAGACACTCATTGAGACCGGAATGGTAAAAGGGAAAACACTCACATCCTGGCCAAGTCTTCGGACTGACTTTATTAATGCCGGGGCCAACTGGGTGGATGAAGTTGTGATCGTCGATCACCTTCTCATCACAAGCCGCAAGCCTTCAGATATCCCGTCATTTAACGAGGCCATGATCAGAGAGTTCATCGATTACCATGTCTCTCACTCCATGCCGAGTACCCAGGGCTATGTTCAAACCCTCTAAAGGAAATTATGAAGATCATTTTCACTCTCTTCATTTTTAGCGTTCTTATTTCTGCTGAGGCAAATGACTCATCGAAAAAATCAAGACCAGATTTCCTTGTCTCGGGAATCGAAATAAACCCGGTCAAGGAATCCAATAAGAGCTGGATCCATGAGTTCGAAACTCTCCCCTTGGGAAGCGAAATGGATCATATGAAGAAGATGAAAGATCATAGACCTAACCAGTATGTTTCAAAATAGGAGATTTTATGACTGACGAAAAAAAACTAATTAAATTCTTAGACGGCATGGAATACGCCATGATGACGACTTCCAACCGAGACGGTGGTCTTTACTCGCGTCCCATGGCCACCTTAAATGTGGAAGAGGATGAGTTTGACGGCAAGCTTTGGTTCTTCACTAAACTCAACACGCCAAAGGTGGATGAACTCAAAGAAAACCCACATGTGAATCTTTCCTATATGAATTCGGCCAAGCAAAAGTACGCCTCTGTTTCAGGGAGAGCCGATATTTCCCAGGATAGACAGAAAATGAGTGAACTCTGGAATCCACTTTTTTCTACCTGGTTTCCGGAAGGACTTGAAGATCCAGAAATTGCCCTTATTTCCGTTTCAGTAGACTCAGCGGAACTCTGGGATTCCCCTCCGAGTTCTGTGGTTCAGTTGGCAGGTTTTATTAAAGCAAAAATCACAGGAGAGGCTTGGGATCATAGCAATGATCAGGAGAAACTCCACCTTCGGGGACACTAAGGAAGGAGGACCCATGAATAAAAATGCGCTAAAAAATAAGATTCAGCATTATAAAGTTCTTTTCTTTGACACCCTCAATGATTTTCTCAGTAAAAGAGACAATGCAAAAATTGAGAGTGAAAAAGCCGATGAGGCGAGCCGTGAGAGTTTCCCCGCCAGTGATCCTCCCGCCCATTTTTCTAAGTCGACTGAAGATCGTCAAATTCACTAATAAAAAAAGGCCAGAACGTAAGTTCTGGCCTTCTTGCGGTTAGGATCCTACTCAGATATTCCATGAGTTTGAATCCAGGAGACCCGAAGGTCCCCTATTCAATAATAATCGTATCTAAATCTGAATCATCTTCTTCTGGTATCTCAACAGTCTGCTGTCCCTGACCTTGTTGAGTCTGCTGCACTTGCTGGTGCTGTTGTTGCTGCTGATGTTGGGTCTGTTGAACCTGGTCTTGCTGGCCTTGGTCTTGTTGACCTTGATCCTGGCCTTGATCAGGCATCTGCCCCTCATCTCCTTGAGGTTCGTCCTGAGTCTCTTGCTCTAAGGTGCCACAAGCGACAGGAATATCAGCACGCTCTCCCCTCACTGTCTCTGGAAGTTCGGTTGAATCACCGACACCAAAGATGACAATGGAGTATTCTCCAGAACTCACATCAGGCGCCATCACAGCTTCCTCCATTTGAGGAATTGATTCTGAGTAAGTGTATGACCCGGAGGCATCACCCGTTGGATAAACAGATTCACCGGCCGTGTCTTCCAGAGAGTCGTCCAGATCCCAGACCACAGAATCCCCTGCGCTATACTCTGAGCCATCGATAATGCCATCGCCATTAGTATCTAAAGCCATCCCAGGGCATCCTCCACGGATA
>CAZPFM010000001.1:13702-32705 GCA_964585845.1 uncultured Bacteriovorax sp. | reverse complement strand
GTTCATGGTCAACACCGGGCCAATAACCGCTACACCATTGATCAGATGATCCATGAGTATTTCCTTCTTCGGGACACCATCATCTCTCATCTGAAGATCCATAATCTCATGACCATTGAGGTCTGTGAGTATATCAATTGCTCCATCCAAAAAGCCGTCCAGGAATCCGCATCCCAGTTTTCCAGCAGTCTATTAAACAGTCAGGAAAACTTCGTCCTCTCACTTGCTCATGACCTGCGAAGCCCCCTGATGGTGATCAAGCTTCATGCGGAGATGCTACAGAAAAAATACAAGCTCGAAGATAAATCCATTCAGAAGATCTTTGATTCCGTCACCAAAGTGGATGACATGGTTCAGGATCTCCTGGACCAACTGAAGACAAAATCCGTCCTCAACCCAACCACTGACCTGGATGATTTTGACTTTTATAGCTTGATCCAGGAACTCATCGTGGACTATCAGGATTCATACGGTGATATCTTCGAGTTCAATGGAGATCAAGCCTTCGTCAAATGGAATCGCTCCTCCATTGAGCGGGTCCTGGATAATCTCATCTCCAATGCTGTAAAGTACGGAGACCTATCCAAAAAAATCACACTGGAACTTCAGCAAGACGATAAGAATATCTTTTTTTCCATCCACAACCACGGACCACCCATTCCCAAAGAGGATCAGATTGATCTTTTTAAAAAATTTAATCGTTCGGGCAATGGAAATTCATCACGAGGCTGGGGAATTGGTCTGTCCTATGTAAAAGATACGATTGAATCCCACAAAGGAATTGTCCTTGTAAGCAGTGATGATTCAGGAACTACTTTTAAATTTGAACTTCCAAAAGATGTGAAGACCGTGCAGCGAGAAAGTCTCGATGCCGTAAAACACTAGAAAAGTTTTTGATGTTCGTAGACAACTTCGATGTTGTTGCCGTCCGGGTCTCTCACCCGAGCACTAAAATGGGCCTTGTCGGCAAAGGTGGCGGCCGGGGCCGATAAAGAGTGACTCCCGAGCTTTAAGGCCTGGTCATGGAAGTGTCGGACTGAGGCTGGATTGGAGGCCTTAAAAGCCAGGTGCACACTTTGAGATGGCTCTGGGTTCTGAATGATCTGAAGGCCCTCTACGAAGAATCGGTCGACCTCTTCCCGATCGATAGCAAATCCCAGAGTCTCCGCCAGGGCACGGTAGAACTCCCGGCTTTTTTCCAGGTTTCTCACTCTCAAGGTAATGTGATCGATCAGTCGATTATGATTCTTCATAAACCTCATTCCGATTAAGACGCACTTAACTGAGGTCATACTAGACTAGATCGATCGATCAGATCAACAATGATAAGCTTAAGCTAAACTTGTTTTTATTTACTCTTCTTGCAGGTGGATCGGTACTTCTCATAGCCCTCTTCACAGACCCAGGTCTTGCCATCATCAGAGAGCCGGGCATGAGAGGGAAGCTTCATCTTTTCGCAGTGATTGCGCTTTTGCATGTAGCCTTTCTTACAGATCCAACCTGGGGAGTGCTCGGCGGGAAGAGCATGAGTCGGAATCTTGATGCACTTGCCTTCAAAGAGATTCTCACCGGATTGACAGTTTTTCTTTTCGATAGTCTCAATGAAGTTTGGGTAATCGGTGATTATTCCGTCTACACCCAGGGCCAGGAGTTCTCTCATTTCGGGTATGGTATTCACCGTCCAGGGGATGACCTTAACGCCTTTACTCCGAAAGAACTCTACAGATGCGGGATTTAAGTTTTTATAATACGGAGAATAGACCGCAGGAGTAAAACCCAGTTTCTTCAAAACGGTCTCAGGCTCCATGCTCTCTTCCTGAAGGGCAACTAAAGACAGAGAAGGGTTTTTGGTATGAAGATATTTCAAAACTCGCCAATCAAAGCTCTGCAAACTAAAGCGCTCTGGAGGAAGTTTATCCAATAGTGTCTTCACCACCAGATCACTCATGACCTTATAGTCCGGCTGAAAGCCCCTCTTCTCGTCTTCTGGCGTGGATTTAATCTCCACGTTGTAATTCACCTTGCGACCCAGTTCCTTTAAGCGGGCCTCGGTCTCATCGATGAGAACACCCAGAAGGGGTTTACCTACCACGACTTTTTGTTGATTAGGAAAGCGCTGATACTTCTTTGAACCACAGTCAAAGAGGAGAATCTCCTCGTAGTCCATTTTATAGAGATTAAATTCTCTTGGTTTAAAATCCTTCCGCTTTGGATGAGTGCAGATCTCAGGGTTCATCCAGGGCTCATGGCCCACGACGACCTTATTATCTTGAGAAATAACAACATCGAGTTCCAGAGTCGTCACAGGATACTTCAAGGCCTCTTTCATTGCTCCGATAGTATTCTCAGGATAAAGACCTCTGGCCCCCCGGTGCCCCTGCCAGTCGATAGCAAAGGAACTCAAAGGGATGAGAAAAAACAGAATGAGTGAGCTCATGGTCTCTCCTAGGCGTACATAATAAAAGCGAAGACTCCGAGCGTGATGAGGGCCGGTAGGGCCTGGACGAAATAGATCGTAGGCGAAGCAGTGTATCCACCCCAAAGACCTGCAATAAGAATACAGATAAGAAAGAAGAGATGGATTTCGTAGTTTCTTCCAAGAAAACCCCAGAGGAGACCGGCCGCAAGAAATCCATTGTAGAGTCCCTGATTGCTGGCGAGGACCTTTGTGGCCTCCGCGGCCGCAGGAGTCATGTGAAAAATCTTAAGTCCCAGAGGTCTGGTCCATAAGAACATTTCGAGGATCATAAATCCTACATGTGAGAGGGCACAGAAAAGAACCATGAAGCGATAAAATGTTTCCATGGAAATATCTTATCAGGAATTTTCTAATCCAAACCTAAAAATTGATCGTAGGTGCATTCCTCATCTCTGACACTATGGCCCTCAAGGGAGATGACCCTATTGGCGATGGTCTGAATAAACTCATGGTCATGAGAAGTGAAGAGCAAGGTTCCCTTAAAATCAATCAAACCTTCGTTTAAGGCCGTGATGGTCTCAAGGTCCAGGTGGTTGGTGGGATTATCCATGATGAGGACATTGGATCCGGAGAGCATCATCCGGGAGAGCATGCAGCGCACTTTTTCTCCACCGGAGAGGACATTGCATTTTTTTAGTGCTTCTTCTCCGGAAAAAAGCATCCGCCCTAGAAAGCCTCGCAGGAAGGTCTCTGTCTGATCCTTGGAGTACTGCCGCAGCCAGTTGATGAGGTCAAGCTTACCGTCTTTAAAATAGCTGGAGTTATCATTAGGCAGGTAGGCCTGAGTGGTGGTGATCCCCCACTCGATCTTGCCGGATTTGGGCTCCACTTCACCGGCCAGTACCTTAAAGAGTGCTGTAGTGATGACTTCAGAAGGTGCGAGGAAAACTGTCTTCTGACCTTTTTGAATGGTGAAAGAGAGATTCTTAACGATGGTCTCCCCTTCGTGCTCAAGGTTGAGCCCTTCCACACGAAGAAGACTATCCCCGGCCTCACGGTCAGGCTTAAAACTCACGTAAGGGTACTTCCGGCTTGAAGGCTGAATGTCTTCAAGGGTGAGCTTATCCAGGAGTTTCTTTCGGGAAGTGGCCTGTTTG
Organism: uncultured Bacteriovorax sp.; assembly: GCA_964585845.1. Taxonomy (GTDB): domain Bacteria; phylum Bdellovibrionota; class Bacteriovoracia; order Bacteriovoracales; family Bacteriovoracaceae; genus Peredibacter. The sequence goes on along the minus strand of CAZPFM010000001.1, from coordinate 29,129 downwards.
GATTTAGAGGCATTGGCAGAAAAGCGCTGAATGAACTCTTTAAGCTCCTTCATCTTCTCTTCCACTTTCTTGTTCTGATCCGAGAGCATTCTCTGAGCGAGCTGACTTGAGCGGTACCAGAAGTCGTAGTTTCCTACGTAGAGCTTAATCTTTCCAAAATCGATATCACAAATATGGGTACAGACCTTATTGAGAAAGTGACGATCGTGGGACACAACAAGGATGGTAGTATCCTGCTGATCTTCGATAAAGTTTTCCAACCACTGAATCGCCTTAAGATCCAGGTCATTGGTCGGTTCATCGAGAAGAAGAATCTCTGGCTTTCCGAAAAGTGCCTGAGCGAGGAGGACTTTAACTTTTTCTCCCCCGGTAAGTTCCTTCATCTTCTTCTGATGAAGTTCTTCATGGATTCCGAGTCCCGCAAGTAATGAGGCGGCCGAAGCTTCCGCTTCCCAGCCATTCATCTCCGCAAATCGCCCCTCAAGTTCAGCGGCCCTGAGTCCATCTTCATCATTAAAGTCTTCCTTGGCATAAAGAGCATCTTTCTCTTTCATCACCGAGATGAGCTCCTTATGACCCAGGATAACTGTGTTAAGAACAGTTTCTTCTTCGAAGGCGAAATGGTTCTGGGAGAGAGTGGCCATTCTCTCACCAGGTGAGATCTCAATGGAGCCATTGGTAGGTGAAATTTCACCAGAAAGAATCTTTAAAAAAGTGGATTTCCCGGCCCCGTTTGCACCGATGATGCCGTAGCAATTTCCTGGAGTGAATTTGAGGTTTACCTCATCAAAGAGAGTGCGTCCTCCAAACTGGAGTCTGAGATCGTGAACGGCGAGCATAGAAAATCCTTTAGATAAGGTCTTCTAGTACCATGAATGACATAGGATTGACCAGACTAGAGAGCGACCCCAACCTGATAGCTATTCGGGGAGCGGTTTAGGTGCTGAAGGGAAGAATTATAGTGAGAATGTTGGTCAGTTACATCCCGATAATAAGGTCCAAAGATCTGACGAAGCTTCTCATGATGCCGGGCCTCAAGCTCCCCCATTAAGTAATCCGTTTCAGTGGACTGGGATTGGGCCAGCTGTTCAAGTTCGGATTCGTAGGCATTAGTCTCTGCCTGGTAAGCTGCGTAGATAGATTCACCATTTTCAGGATCAAGTTCGTAGAGCATCTCTTTGAGTTGATCTCTCCATCCTGCCCGCATCTCATCCCAAGGAAGCTCTTCCTGATGCACCAGTTGGTCCTGATCAAAGTAATCTTCATCATTTTGGGCCAGATCAGAAACACGGTAATCATCGGCAGCGCGATCATCCACAATCTCGCTATCAATCTCTCTGGAGGCCGTTTTGATTATTTTTGGTGGTGGAGCGATCTTGACAGGTGCAGGTTCAGAAAAGGCCCTTTTGGTAGCACTCTGCTTGATTTCAACAATGTCGATCTCACTTTCAACTTTCTCACTTGGCGAGAGCCAGTAATAGAAAGCCAGGAAAGAGAGACAGAGGATAGTCATTCTTTTCATCGCTTATGATTATAGATTACCAATCAAATTCACTCTATCCAGGAAATTTTGCCCCTTTTTTTCCTGACAAAGTTTGTCATCAAGAGAATGGGGAGCCAAACCACCAGAATCTCACTTGCGATGACGATGATTCCCCGGAAAGAGAGAAATCCCCCTATCCCAATGGGTGAGACCTGAATGGGACGAAAGGGAAGAAAAAAGCGCTCCGAGGTAAGAGGCCAGAAGGCCGCAACTCCCAGGCCACCATTTGTCAGTGAATCGAGAAAGGTGTGAGAGAGAGTGGAAAGAAAGATCCAGCCAAAGATCTTTCCTCTGCTGACCCGGAAATAAGCACTAAAGAAAGAAAAGAGAATTCCTGCCAGCAAGGCAAAGCTGATGGAATGGGTGAAGCCCCGGTGCCCCCACTGGGATTCATAGGGGATTCCGAACCGGAAGGCGATGACATCCGCATCGGGGATCAGGCTCATCAGGGCGGCGGCCACAAAAAGCCGCCGGGAAACTCCTGCGATCCTGGAGAGACCCCAGGGAATCGCAGGATGAGTGAGAAGCGAGGCCAAGGCCCTAGTTTCTTCGGTTCCCGCTCATGCGCAGGATGAAAAGAAAGAGATTGATGAAATCAAGATAGAGCTTCAGCGCTCCCATGATTGCACCCTTCTGAGCATTCTCTCCCCCACTCGTCGGGGCCATCATTTTAATTCGTTGAGTATCGTAGGCGGTAAGGCCCGCAAAGACGATTATCCCCACCAGACCAAAGATCTTGGAAGCGGTCGTTCCCATCATGGAAGGGAAGAAAAATGAAAGAATCCCAAAACCCACCAGACCAAAAAGTCCCATGGTACAGAAAGAGCCCACGGGTCCTAAGTCTTTTTTAGTGAAGTATCCAAAGGCCGAAAGACCACCGAAGGCAAAAGTGGTGGTAAAGAAGGCGGACTGAATACTCTCAGCGGTGTAGATAAGAGAGATCACCGATAAGGTCGCCCCATTGATAGCGGCATAAAGGAGGAAAAGACCGGTGGCCATGGTGCTATTCATCCGCTGGATTCCCGCCGACATCCAGATCACAAGTGCAAACTCGGCGATAATGAGCCCATAAAAAAGAATCCGGTTGGTGGCCAGAGTGAATAAGAGTTCCTGAGAGCTACTGATCCAGTAAGCAACGGATCCAGTAAGGAGAATTCCTCCTGTCATCCAGAGATAGACCTTGGACATCCATTGAGAAATGACAAGATCCCGACTCGGAGACCGATAGACGTCTTGATTTAGATTCATAAAACCTCTTTGTTAGAGCTCCATTTTAATCGCCTTTCTGTGTCATGTCTATTGAGCCTCATTATAGTAAATTCTTATGAGCATTTAACTCAACTTAGGTAATTAGCTATGAGTATCACTTTTAAGGATTTACAGAATTTTCTCACCGTCGCTCAGTCCAAAACTCTCTCGGAGGCTTCGGAAAAACTTCACATGGCTCAACCCTCTCTTTCTCTCGGGATTAAAAAAATTGAAAAGGATCTGGCCACTACCCTATTTATTCGTGGTCGGGATGGCATCAAGCTCACCCCCCAGGGAAAGAGCATCCTCCCTCAGGTAGAAAAGGCCCTGCATCTTCTGGAAGAGATTAAGGGAGCGCCTTCAGAACTTCGCTTTAGGATAGGTTGTCACCCGTCAGTGGGGATATTCATCCTGGGAGATTTTCTTAAAAAGATTCACCGGGAGGATGAGAAAATTAAAATAGAAATCGTAAACAGCTCTTCCCACGAGATTAATAAACTCGTCTCTCAGGGAAGTATTGATTTTGGTATTGTCATGAATCCTCTTCCGATCCAGGGGCTCATCACAAGATTCATTGGTGAAGATGAGGTCTGTGTCTGGGAAAGTAAATCCCGCTACCAGGATAAGCTTATCTTTAATCCTCAGATGATCCAGGCAAGTTCCATCCTTTCTCGCTGGAAATCTGCGCCTTCAGAGCGTATTGAAGTTCCAAATCTCGAACTTATAGCGGCCCTTGTGCAGTCGGGGGCGGGTTTGGGAATTCTACCCACTCAGGTGGTGAAGTCTCAGCGTTTAAGTTTAAAAAGACATCCGAACACGCCGAGCTTCAAAGACCGCTTAGCGCTGGTCTGCTACCCGGAGATGATCCAGTCAGCGCAAGGAAAACTCATCTTTGAAGCTTTAAAGAAGTCTTTTAAAGAGGAGAATTAGGATGGAATTTTATCAATTGGCCCCTGAACTCAATAATCAGTATCTGGATGATCCTATGCTCAGGGATTTACTCGAAAAAGAAATGCCAGAAGAAATCCTCAACGGGATTGAGCCGGATCTTAAGGCCTTCGGACATCGGGTCTCCACTGATATCCTCCGGCTTCAGAATGAGGCTGAAGAAAATCCTCCCAGGCACATCCCCTATGATCCCTGGGGAAAACGCATCGATGACATTAAGGTCTCAGAGTCCTGGATTGAACTGGAAAGGATTTCTGCCCAAGAAGGGATCGTTGCCATCGGCTACGAAAGAAAGGAAAAGGAATTCTCCCGTCTCTATCAGTTTGCTAAGCTCTACCTCTTTCACCCTTCTTCAGCGATCTACTCCTGTCCTCTCGCCATGAGTGACGGTGCCGCCCGTCTCATTGAAGTTCACGGCGATGAAGAGCTTAAAAAAAATGCGCTCTCGCACCTTCTCTCACGAGACCCAGAGCATTTCTGGACATCAGGGCAATGGATGACTGAGCGAGCCGGGGCTCGGATGTGAGTGGCACCTCCACCATAGCTCGTCCAGCAGGTGATCACTATGAGCTTCATGGAACAAAATGGTTCACCTCCGCCACGACTTCTCAAATGGCAATGACCCTAACAAAGATTGAGGGTGAAGAAAAATTGAGTCTCTTCTATGTGGAACTTCGAAACAAGAAGGGAGAGCTTCAAAACATCCAGATCAACCGCTTAAAAGAAAAGCTTGGAACAAAGGCACTCCCTACCGCTGAACTGACACTCCAGGGAACTCCGGCTAAACTCGTAGGAGAAAGTGGTAAAGGGGTGAAGACGATCGCGACCCTCTTTAATATCACCCGTCTCTATAATGCCTGCTGCTCCATCGGGTATATGCGCCGGGGAATCGCCCTATCCACAGATTATGCTCATAAGAGAGTCGCATTTGGTAAAAAACTCATCGATCACGATCTCCATGCTCTCACATTGGTTAACCTGGAAATACGCTTTGAAGCCTCTTTCCTCTTAACCTTTGAGGCCATCAGGCTTCTTGGCAAGGAAGAATGCGGAAAGGCTTCTCTTTCAGAGAGCCGTTGTCTAAGGCTCCTGATTCCATTGGTGAAGCTCTTTACTGCCAAGGAAGGTGTGGCGATTGCTTCAGAGGTCGTGGAGAGCTTTGGAGGAGCGGGATATGTGGAAGACACTCACATCCCTGAGATTCTCCGTAATGCTCAGGTTCTCGCCATCTGGGAAGGCACAACTAATGTTCTTTCTCTGGATGTTCTCCGGGCCATGGAAAAAGAGGATGGGCTGATTGGCTTTACGGAGGAAATAAACCGTCGCCTTCATCTTGTAAGCGATAATGAAGAAGCCAAGACCATAAAAAATTCGCTTTTAGAGATCACGAATTTTTTAAACAATCGTGATCCTGAAATGGTGAAGGCTTCTGCCCGGCCCCTTGCCATGAAACTGGCCCGAACCTTTGCGGCCGCACTTCTATTGGAAAAGTCTCAATGGGAGAACCAGAAGAAAAAATCTCATCGCACGCATTTAGTCCTTAAGGAGTGGCTTAAGTTAGGACTCGGAGACTTAAGTGAAATTGATCAGAAGCGAATGGGAGAATTGAAAAGTCTTCTCAAATAAAAAAGCCCCGGTTACCCGGGGCTTTAAAGCATTAAAGAGAGCGAGGCTTATAGATTGAATTCAGACCTTCGAGTTTGAATTTACCATTGCGGAATTTCTCATCCTTTCTTTTCATCCAGAGCATGTCCGGACGGGATTCAGAGATCCACTCTCCCCCGATGATCATTCCATTGCTATCAAGTTCAAGCACGTATTCATACTGACGTGAGCTATCGAGCTGGTGGGGAGTTCCTGTCACCGGGTCTTTAGAAACAAATTCAATCACACCTTCGTGGGCCGACTCTTCAGAGTAGAATTCCAGTTCGTCCCCATAGATGAATTCCGTCTTGATACGGATTTTCTTAGCGATACCATTTTTCTCATCCTGAGCATTCACGGCTTCTTCACCCACGATCTCAGAGTTATAACCTTTGGCCGGCTGATTCCAGACATCGTTAAATCTATCGATATCGGCCACGAAGCCCTGGGAGTTGATTCCGATCATGCTTCCGATAATGGCGTGGAAGGCACCAGCATTCACATCACGGCAAGAGTCCTTGTTGGCCGCTCTTTCCGAAGGAGTTCCAATATTTCCGTCTTCCGGATACTCTTCACCTGGAACCTTACCGATGGCCGAACAGCGATCACCTACACGAACGTAGAGACCTTTTGAGTTATAGGCATCATGAAGAGACATAAGGCCTTTTACATCAGAAGAACCGAAGGGAACCCGGACTCCGTCTTTATTTGTGACTGTGACCCGGGCCGGTTCAGCGTAATTAGCCGCGGCCAGCGACCAGCCATGACAAATCCCTTCCCACCAAAGATCATTGGGTGAATTCATCTTGAGAACTTTTCTTGTCAGAGGAAAATGATAATCCCCCATGGCGATGTCATAGAGTTCGGCCGGAGAGAGCTTCTCCATCTCTGTCTCTGACATACTCATGACTTCTTCTTTTGTGAGAATTTTGTAACGAAGAGGAACTGGCTTCTCCACTCCCCGCTCGATCACATTCGTCCACTGGGTCATGGGATCATTCCAACGGTAAGCAATGCTTCCGTAGTCCGCACGCCAGTAACTTTCCGACCAGCCAAAGCGCTCATCACGAAGTTTTGCTTTAAGTGGAAGATCGGAGAATTTTTTATTAATTGGTCTAACTGCAACTGCATTGAAGTTTTCCGGATCATTAGAGCGGTCAAATCTCTCAGCATGGGCCACCATCGCGAGTGTGAGGGAGGCGAAGACAACGAGCTTTTTCATGTGAATATCCTCTCGATAATTTAAATAATGACTTGACGCATCATAATCAAAGAAAGGACTTTAAGGGTGGTAACTAGTAAATTTTACATACGCTAAGAAGTTCGTCCCTCATCCAAGTGATTTAAATTGTGTACCGGAGTGAGGCTGAATTCGTGGATTCTCCAGTCCAGGGACTGAATCTGATCCGTCAGATCTTCCAGTTTATGGATGAGATCTTCCTCCGTCTTAGGCACCACAAAACCCTGACCCACATAAATATGACCTTCTTCCCGGAGCCGTATTTGGCCTTCTTGAATCCAGTTTTGAGACCGGATGAAATCCTCAATCCTACTGATCAATGGATCTCTTTTCTCACCGGTCACAGTTCTCGGTGTCTCATCCATTAGATCCAGAATGGATTGCTTGAGATTCTTAAATCCATCAATAAGAATATCCACGGAAATAAGAGAAGCTGCCAGTCCGTCGGCCCACCACCACCCAAGACCGATCCCGATGATTCCGAAAATGGTTCCACTTGCGGTCATCCAATCGGCCTTGTTCATTTTCGCATCAGTGAAAAGGTTTTTATCGTGAAGCTTCTTGGCCAGGGGGATTTTTTTCTTACCGAGAATGAGGGCAGGGAAAATCCCCCAAAGCATAACTGCGATCATGGGATAACCAAGCCAGACATCACTACCGAAGAGGTTAACCATACCAATGGTCACATGCTCGGCTTTCATAAGCTTTATGACTGAATCAATGAGCAGATAGAGTCCAGTTGAAAAGAGGGCCAGGGCCCCGGTGAGATAGGCAATACTCACCACCCGATGGTAGCCGAAAGGAAAGTCCTTATTGGGCTCTCTCCCTTTGAGTCGTGCCGCTATAAGAAAGGAGAGAGCGGGTACCATACTGATGAGATCCTCAAAGTAGGCCGTTTTCATAGACTGTGAACTTCCCATGGTGAGATAGACCAGAACCGCGGTGGAAAGAAGATAGAAAAGTGTCACCCATTCCAGAGATTTCGCCTTTCTTTCAACTTTCTTCAATTCATCAGGAAATTCAAAGGCATCATACTGTTTCATTACTTCACCCGCTCATATCTCTCTGAAAGAAAGGCTTCGACCTTTCTCAAGAAAGCATTTTCACCAGGGGGGATGGCCAGAAGAAAATCCTCACCATTTTTATCCTTATAGGGCCGGGTAAATCCCACGTGCTTTTTCCAGGGAGAATCCGGAGAGAGTCGTCCAATCATGAGATGGATTTTAAATGCTTTCAGATCCTCTAAGAGAGTTTCCTGTGGCCTATTTATGCGGATGAGTTTTACTTTCAGATTTCGGGAGAGATCAATGGCCAGTTGTTTCAAGTTGGGGTCATCTTCAAACCCCACCCGTAGACCATTTTCCTGAACACGCATGAGTGTGTCCTCAGGATCCTTAGGGTAATTATCACATGAGATGAGGAATAGAAGAAATGAAAGGCTGATGACTCTTAACCAGACCATAATCTCAGGTTAAGGAGATCCCTGTGCCTTTGCAAGGCACCGAGAGCTTAGAGCTTTGCTTCCAGCTCACTCCACTCTTCTATAAGTTCATTGAGTTTTTTCTCGGTCGACGCAAGCTTGAGGGCATCGACTTCATTATAGTGGGCAGCAAGAGACTCTTGCAGAGTGGAAATCTTTTGCTCAAGCTTTTCAATCTCTGACTGCAATTTGTCATAGCGATTGCGCTCTTTGTTGGTGAGAGGATCCTGCTTTTTTTCGGGAGCTTTCTCTGAGGCCTTCGCTTCACTATTGCGCTCTTCAACCCTCGCCTTTTTCTTCATCGCCTCTTCCAGCTGAAGGGCCTCTAAGAAGAGTTCCGCCTGAGGGAATCCACCATCAAATTTCTCGAGTTCTCCCTCGTGAAGAACCCAGCATTTATCAGTGACATTATTGATGAATGAGCGGTCGTGACCCACGATAATGAGGGCCCCTTCGTAGTTACGAAGCTCGTCTTCCAGGATCCCGATGGTCTCAAGATCCAGGTCGTTGGTAGGCTCATCGAAGATCCAGATGTCCCGTGCATGCTTCATGAACTGAGCGAGCTGAAGGCGGTTTTTCTCACCACCAGAAAAGGTATGAATCGGTCGCTTGATTTCTTCTGAGCTAAAGAGAAAATTCTCCAGGTAGCTTGCCACATGCCGTTTTTCTCCGGTGTTGGAGATAACAAAATCGATTCCTTCTCCAATGAGTGTCCAGGGAGTGGCATTATCATCCAGGGCTTCCCGCTTCTGGGAAAAATAGCCCACATCGAGGCCATCGAGTTTTTTAACTTTTCCAGAAGTGGGCTCTTGTTCTCCTAAAAGAATCTTTAAAAGAGAACTCTTCCCCACTCCATTTCGCCCCAGAAGGGCAATCTTATCCCCCTTAGCGATGGAGAAATTAAGACTCTTAAAGAGAGTGCGCTCACCAAAACTAAGACCCAGTTCCTGGGCCTCAAGAAGGATCTTGGATTTTCGTCCGGATGACTGAAGGTTTAGGCTCACGGATTTATGGGCTTCAGACTTCAGGTCAGCGATGGCCTTATTGAGGTTTCCATAATCTTCAATGCGTTTTTTACTCTTGGTCCGCCGGGCCTTCACTCCTCGCCGAATCCAGGCCGTCTCCCGGCGCTGCTGGTTGGAGAGACGGTCAAGCTCCTTAACTCTCCGGGCCTCATCTTCCACAAGAAAATCCAGGTAGGCCTCATAGGTGCCTTCAAAACTTCGGAGTTTTCCCTGCTGAATATGAATGATCCGGTCCACCACATTGTTTAAAAGTGAGCGGTCGTGGGAGATGATCATGAAGGTTTTTTTGGAGTTCTGAAGTTCTGTCTCAAAAGCCTCAATGGTTTCCAGATCCAGGTGGTTGGTAGGCTCATCCCAGAGGATAAGCTCTTCCGGTGCAGAAAGCCCAAGACTTAAGGCCACCTTTCTCTGCTCTCCACCGGAGAGGGAGTTCATCCTACGATCAAGATTATCCACTCCGAAGAGTCGAAGGTAACTCACGTACTGACCATGGAGCCGGTCTTCTCCGAGCTTATGGAGCTCTTCAAAGATCACACTCTGCTCGTTAACGAGCTTTTCAAAGTCCCCGTCTCCGGAACCAAGCTTCTCGTTGATCACATTCAGGCGCTTTTTAAGCTTCCCCATATGGGGATGAAACTCATAGAAATAGTTTTCGATATCTGAGTTTTGAAGGAAGGGTAATTCCTGGGGAACATAGAAAAAGGTAAAGTCCCGGGCCTTATCGTAAATAAAAGGTGGAACCGTCGTGTCCGGAGAAACAAGGCCCGCGATAATTTTAAAAAGAGAGGATTTCCCGTGACCATTGAGACCCAAGACACCGATTTTATCTCCCTGATTGAGAGTAAAGGTGACGTCTTTGAAGATCGTTTTGTGGGGATATGTGAGGGTCAGGTTTTGAAGAGATAGGAGGACATTCATCCCCCTATCCTACACGAATTATTTCTTGGCGACAGTTTCTTCTTTAAGAACTTTCTTAGCAAAAAGGAAGACCAGGAAGGCAACGACCATGAAGTCGATCAGCGCCCCGAGGAACTTTCCATAGAGAATCCCGTTGTAGGAGAGCTTCGCGATATTCTCCACTCCTGCGGCCTTCAGGGCCGGGGCGAGAATCAATGGAGTAATAATGTCATTTGTAAGACTTCCCACCAAAAGATTCAATTTCCCGCCGATGATAACAGCAATCGCCAGACCCACCACTCCGTAGAGCTTGAGGAAAGTGATAAAATCCTTAACCATAGATCCTCCTTAGAACTTTGCCACGAGGGAGGTCGTGAAAAGAGTATCTGTCTTGTAATCAACTCCCGGTGCCGGCGAGTTATCGTTTCGAAGCAAGAAAGCCGACTTCAAAGAAAAGACTTCCGTCATGATCACCGTAAGGGAGGCTTCAGAGTTTAAAAGCCAGTCTTTCTGGGTTGTGAAGTTAGGAAGGTATTCTACCCAGAGCTTCGTTGAGTAAGAGTCCTGCCACTGCTTGGCCCACTCAACATACAGTCGACCGTACTGAGAGTAAGCGTGGGTATCATCGAGACGATCTTCATGGAGGTAGCGGTAACCGAGATCCGAGAAGAATTTATTCTTTTCAGTTTCGATGAAGTGATAGCGTCCACCTAAGTCTGAGGCACGGCGCTGATCAATGTTCGCAAATCGGTCTTTCTCAAAAGTTCCCATAGCAAAAAGCCCGAGGCGACTTGAGACCGAGCGCTCGTAACGAAGACTTGTCATAAAATAGCGAGCCGTCTCCTCACTCTGGGCGGAAGCATTGAGGTAGCGGGCCTTAAAACCAAGAGTGTCTTTATCCCATTTATACTGATTAGACTGATTAATCGTGTAAGTCTGAGTCCTTGTGTTTCCATTGGCGGAAGCAATCCCCACTTCGGATTCATTGGTAAACTCGGCAAAAGCGCTTGAACAAAGCATCAGCATAAGAACAAGCATCATGAAAATGGCTTTCAATTGGGCTCCTTGGTTTGATAAAATAATGAAAGTTTTTAGTCGAAAAAGACTGTTAATGCCAAGTTAATTTCCCTCAGCTGCAACGCACCAGGAAGGAGCACACGTGAAATTTTTCGTCGGAATTCTTCTGATCCTCACCCTGGGTTACATCTACCTTGGTCTTCGTCTTTGCCGCTCGCCCTGGGAATGGCTACTCCTCTTTCTTGGAATCGTTCCGGTTATTGTTTTTGCTTTCTACCGGGACAGTATTCTTCTTTTGAATCTCTGTTTTCTTTCCATGGGCTTTCTCTCTTTCCTTCTCGTCTTCAGCCTTCTCCGGGACGCCTCCCTTCTCCTTCCCATCCGGGATCTTGGTCGAGTGCCGGTGATCATGCTCGCCACTCTCGCTCTCACGGTGGGGCATATCAAGGCCAAATACGGAATCACTCGAAAAGAAACCGCTATACCAGTGAAGAATCTCACCGAGGAACTTAAAGGTCTGAAGATCGTCCACCTAAGCGACATCCACGTGGGTCCCACTATAGGAAAAGAGTTTGTGCAAAAAATCGTTGATCGGGTGAATAGCGAAAAGGCCGATCTCATTGTTCTCACCGGCGATATTGGTGACGGAAAAATTGATAAATTCAAAGACGACGCCCTTCCTCTGAAAAACTTAGACGCTAAATATGGCGTCTTCTATGTTCCCGGGAACCATGAGTACTACTCCGATGCCGGCGCGTGGATGAAGTACTTTTCAAGCCTCGGCATGCAGGTCCTTGCCAACAATGGGATGAATATTGAAATCAAGGGAAAGAAAGTTTTCGTGGGTGGGGTCCCGGATCCTGTTTCCGGAGAAATGCTCAATCCGCGGTATCCCCTGAAAGATGCTGACCCAGAAGCCGCTTTAAAACTTCTTCTCTCTCACCGCTCAGAAGTGGCCGAAGAAGAAGGAGCGGAGAACTATGATCTTATCTTTGCTGGCCACACTCACGGCGGCCAGTTCTTCCCGTGGACGATAGTGGCTTACTTTGCTCATAAGTACTATGTCGGGCTTTATGCGTTTGGAGAGAGGTCTCATGTATATGTGAGCCCAGGGACTGGATCCTGGGGGCCCTTAGTGAGACTGGGGACGACGCCGGAAATAGCCGTGCTCACTTTAAGATAAGCGGATTCTCTCCACGAGTTCCGAGACCTTCTCTAAAGAAGAGACTCCAAAATGCCCCCACCCTCCATGGCCCGGCATCACCCACTCAAAGTCATAGTGAAGAAGCTTCTCAATGGACTTCACCTGCTCTTTCCATGAGTACCAACACACCCCTTTGCTCGCTTCCAGCATCTGTTCCTCTTCATTCACAAAGAGATGATCTCCAGTAAAGAGATAAAGATCCTTATAGAGTACACAGAGATGCCCTTTGGTGTGACCGGGAGTAAGGATAAGTTTTAAGTCTTTGAAGATTTCCAGATCTTCAGAACCTTCCCAGATAAGTTCAACATCCTTAGTCGATGTTCGAACCTCGTCCCGATGGATGATTCTTCTACAGCCAAAGTGATCATGGAATTTCTGATGATCGGCCACATCGTCCTGGTGGGTGAGGATCATAAGAGACACGCCTCCCCTCTCTTCTAAGGCCTTCACGAGCTGGGGATGAAAGCGTGGGGAGTCGATGAGGATATTTCCTTCAGGGTGCTCAATGAGATAACTCGTGGCCCCGAAAGAGTCTTTAGAGGTGTAGCCGCAGTAAGAAACATTCTCATTGATTATCAGTGGGAGATCGAGGGCAGCGTTCACAAAATCCTGAGACTTCTCCTGAAGGCCAATGGAATTAGTGGGACAGGAGACGATGGCCCGTTTCACTCCTCCCCACTCCTCACCTTGAGGTTGTTTCATCACCCGAGAGGCGCCTTCTTTTTCTTCGAAGACCTCCGAGGCGAGGTGATAACAGGTCCCGCAGTCAATGCAAGTAGTATCGACAAAAACAGGTCCGGGCACATTTTGCGGATTGGATAAATCGGTGTTGGCCATGGATCTCTCCTAGAGGGTCGCTAGATCAATCACGAATCGATAGCGAACATCCCCCTTCACCATCCGGTCATAGGCGGTGTTAATATCACCCATCGATATAGTCTCAATATCGGAAGTGATATTGTGTTGCGCACAGAAGTCGAGCATCTCCTGAGTCTCAGCGATCCCGCCGATGGGAGATCCGGCGAGGCTTCTGCGGTTTGAGAGAAGACTAAAGGCATGTACCGGAATGGCATCTGAAGGAATCCCTAGGATAACCATGGAGCCGTCACGGGCCAGAAGGTTAAGGTACTTGTTCCAGTCGATCTCTGCAGAAACCGTATTTATGATGAGGTCAAACTTTGAGGCGAGATCCTCAAAGACTTTTTCATTTTTTGTTGAGTAGAAATGATCCGCTCCGAATTTCAGGGCATCTTCTTTTTTACTCTCCGAGTGACTTAAAACACTCACTTCCGCCCCCATGGCGTGAGCGATCTTAACTGCCATGTGACCAAGTCCTCCGAGTCCCATGACCGCAACCTTTTTCCCGGGCCCCGCCTTCCAATGGCGAAGTGGCGAATAGGTCGTGATCCCGGCGCAGAGAAGCGGGGCCGTGGCATCAAGAGGAAGAGAATCCGGAATTTTTAAAACGAATTCTTCGCGGACGGTGATGTGAGAAGAGTATCCGCCATAGGTTGGAGTCTTCCCGTCCCTCTCAAGCCCATTGTAAGTCAGGGTGGAGCCCTGCTGGCAAAACTGCTCAAAGCCTTTGTTGCATTCAGGGCAATCCTGGCAAGAGTCCACCATGCAGCCCACACCCACTTGATCACCCACTTTAAATTTTTTCACATTGGGTCCGACTTGTTTCACAAGGCCCACGATCTCATGACCCGGGACCATGGGAAAAAGAGAGCCTCCCCACTCATCCCGCGCCTGATGAACATCGGAGTGGCAGACCCCACAGAACTTAATTTCGATTAAGACATCGGTGTCTTTAGGCTCTCGGCGATTGATTGAAAAAGGTTTTAATTTTGATTTCGGGTCCGGGGCCGCAAAGGCCTTCACATTGTCCATGGGCTCTCCTTATTGATGAGAGTCATGGTAACAAAAAACCTACCCTAAGAGTTTCTTCATGGTGTCAAACATCCTCATCTTTGAGAGATAATTATGATTCAGCTCTTCAATGACTCAGTTTTTCAACTGTCCGGCTGTGATGAAAGTGAAGAGTCTTGTCACAAGCATTTGAAACGATACTCTTATTCAGAAGGATTTCTCCAACTTTTCTGACATAAGGCTTAGCATTCTCATCTTGATGAATCCAAATCTCAAGCCTCATTATATTCGTTCTGTTTATACTCAATATTTCTTCCCTGAAGTCATACTTATTCATCAAAGGCATCTCCTTGCCCGGGATGAACCTCACTTCATAGGGAGATTTGAACTTTTCAACTCTTCGATTATCCTGGTCCACCTGTGCTGTCTTATAAACTAATCTAGCAAAGTTAGGTTTATCAAAGCGATCAAAGAATTTAGCGAGAGTTTTTCCTAAAAAACTTTTGGCTGGAGCAATATTGGTAAAGTAAACTGGCTTTTTGCTCTCGTCTTCAAAGAAGAAACTCCTTCTCTTACTTGCTTCGAAACCATATTTATCCAGCCCAATGATATTTGTGGTGATCACATCTTCGTGAATATTCCGAGAGGGAAACACTTTTACCGCGATCCCAAAGATCCGTTCCGTACCCTCTTCTACTTTTGCACTTACATCTGTTCCACTTGAGAACCTTACTATCACAGGAACTTCAGTTCCCTTCTCGAACAGTCCTGTGAATTTACTGTCTTCGTTAATTATCCAGGTCCCGTAGGAACAAACTCCTCGGGGGTGTAAGAGTTTGACACTATCAGCTCTAAAGTCACTCTCACTTTGAAATATCGACCGACTGTCTGAAACGATTCTTCCTTTGTGAGCGACAAAGGCATTCAGGATTCCTTTAATCGAAATCCCCTCATGTTGCGGGAGGGTATCAAGAGGATCCTTGAAAACTGCGTTTCGAACTTTATTAAAGGCTTCGGCATGCACTTTGTTCGAAATCAGAATGACAATAAAAAGCGCGAAAATCTTCATCCTGATCTTATAGCTCGCAGTAAAATCGAATGCATCCCGACTGTAAAAAATACTAACCAAAGAGCTCTTTCATCGTATCGAACATCTTCATCTTCGATAGATAGTTCTTAATAAAAACCTTGTTCTCTGGCTTATACCAAAAGAAGAACTGACGCTGCTTGGTTTTCTCATCCAGCGCAATGGCCGTCTGGACTTTCTTAAGCGTGTAAGGATGGTATCCAGAGTAATAGATCTCCGTGGCCA
>CAZPFM010000001.1:0-13692 GCA_964585845.1 uncultured Bacteriovorax sp. | reverse complement strand
CACCGTCATCGGCGTCGGAGTGAAGTCCTGGACCTGCTCAAGCTTGTAGCCCAGGGCCTTAGTCTTTGCCGCGAGTTTGGCCATATCCTCAGGCTTACAACCCGGGTGAGAGGAAATGAAATAAGGGATGATCTCTTGTTTGATTCCCTTCTTCTTAGAGATCTCTTCAAACTTCTCTTTGAAAATGTGGAAGAAAGTGAAGCTTGGCTTCCGCATGAGCTTTAAGACTTCATCCTCCGTGTGCTCAGGAGCTACCTTCAAGCGTCCAGAGACGTGATGAGTGATGAGTTGCTCCACATACTTCTCATCTTCTTTTTTATGGGTAGATCGCGGATCAAACATCAGGTCATACCGAAGACCAGAGCTCACGAAGGCTTTTTTAATCTTCGGATGCTTGGAGACCTCTTGGTAGAGTTCTGTCATCTTCTGGGGATTGGTATCGAGGTTCTTACAGATCTGTGGGAAGACACAGGACGGGGCCGCGCACTTATCACAAACGGCCTGATCAATCCCCTTCATCTGGTACATATTGGCCGAAGGTCCTCCGAGATCTGAGAGATAACCCTTGAAGTCTGGCATCTTTGCGATCTCTTCGATCTCCTTCATGACCGATGTCTTTGAGCGAGAGGCGATCATCTTCCCCTGGTGAGCGGAGATGGTGCAAAAAGAGCATCCACCAAAACACCCACGGTGAGTGTTCACAGAAAACTTAATCATCTCAAAGGCAGAAATCTGCCCGCGGTTTTTATATTTTGGGTGCGGAAGACGGGTATAAGGAAGATCAAAACTCTGATCGATCTCTTTTTCCGTCATGGTCTGAAAAGGAGGATTGATCACAAGGGTCTTCCCTTCCACTCTCTGGATCAGGCGTTTAGCGAACTGCTTATTACTCTCCACTTCCACATGCATGAAGTTCTTCGCATAGGCCTTCTTATCTTGAAGGCATTCCTCATGACTGGTGAGCTCGTGAGTCTCCCATGCTTTATTCTTCGGAATCTCTCCTTCAGTAAGGATGGCAGTCTGGGGAATAGTCTTCAGAGATGAAAATGGAATCCCTTTTTGAAGATACTTCACGAGATCCCGGATGGGCTGCTCCCCCATTCCGTAGACCAGCATATCCGCACCGGAAGCGGTGAGGATATTCGGCATCAGCTGATCCGACCAAAAATCGTAATGAGTCACTCTCCGAAGAGATGCTTCAATCCCACCAATCACCACCGGCGTATCCGGATAGAGATCTTTTAAAATTTTGGTGTAAACCGTGGTGGCATAATCCGGCCGAAAATCCGTGGAGCCTCCCGGAGTATAGGCATCTGTTGAACGCAGTCTTTTTCCCGCGGTGTATTTATTCACCATGGAGTCCATGTTCCCGGAGGTCACACCAAAGAAGAGCTTGGGCTTTCCAAATTTTTTAAAGTCCCGAAGATCATCCCGCCAATTGGGTTGAGGAATGATCGCCACTTTAAGACCGAGGGATTCAAAGATCCGCCCCATCACCGCAGTTCCGAAGGCCGGATGATCCACGTAGGCATCCCCAGTGACGAGGATCACATCGAGCTCTTCCCAGCCACGCTTTTGCGCTTCTTTTTTGGTGATAGGAAGCCAGGCCTCAATCGGCAGGGCATCCGGGTCTATTTTCTGCATGGGAGGGTTGTAATGCTTTGCGACGATTATGACAAATGGTCTAGGCAGAGATTACACAGCCTCTCCCCTAAGTCACTGAAATTTCGACTCATCTGAGACAGGAATTGATCTACTTTCAGGGCGTGTTCTAATAATAGGATGAAAAACATTATCCTGATCTGCTCACTCTTGACCCTTATCTCCTGTGAAACACCAATCCTAGGAGAAAAGTCCATTGATCCCGTGCAGGCCTGCCCTGCGATCTACAAACCATCACCTCTGAGACTCAGCCTAAATCTACAAAACACTCCATCCTCTGATTTCGAACTCACCCTCAATGACGTGGTCATGTCAGAAACAGAACTCTGCCCGGATCAGATGGGAGGCTTTTGTATCAATTCTGAAGTGATTGATGGAAATAACAAAATTTTCACTCTCTTGATTCCCATGCATCTCACCTCCGTCAATCTGGTCTATTCAGAGGAAGGAACTGAGCTTGTTCGTCGATATGATCTCAAGCTTATGCCTACTGCAAAGGCCAATGAGTGTTTCGGTGATTACGAAGTCATTGTCACTGAATGATTCACTTCGGAATTCTTCTTGTCTCAATTAAACGAAATTTTTGATCCCTCGAGAGCTTCTTAATCCGCGCCTCTAAAATCGAGGCTTCTGAGCGATCTTTCACTTTCTTCTTAAAAAGAATCTCAGATGGATCCGAAGTCGAAAAAAACTTCGCCCCCTTCTTCCCACTGGTGTGCTCCTTAAACCGCCGCTCAATATCTGTCGTGATCCCCGTGTAGAGAGTCCCCTTCTCGGTCTGAATGATATAAACCCACCAGCGCTTTTCCATGTTACAATTCTAATCCAATGGAAAAAATCAGTCTCCCCTTTTCCGAATTCACCTTCACCTACTCCCGCTCCGGTGGGGCCGGAGGCCAGAATGTGAATAAGGTCAATTCCAAGGTCACTCTCCACTGGAATCTCCTTCAGGATTCTGTGTGCCCCGCTCCCGTCAAGGAGCGCTTCAAAAATCGCTTCTCGCGCTTTGTCGTGGGAGATGAGGTGCAGATCACCTCTCAGGAGTCCCGTTCACAGAAAGTAAACCAGGATGAGTGCATTCAGAAACTTCACTCGATGCTTAATTCAGTGCTTCGCCCGCCCAAGATGAGAAAGGCGACAAAACCCACTCGCTCATCCATCAAGAAGCGACTAGAATCCAAGAAAAAAGACTCTCTTAAAAAAGAGAATCGAAAAAAGATTTATTGAGGTTCCATGTTCATTTTGTCTGCCCTTTTTCTCTCTCTCTCGGTCCTTGCCACTGCCCCTGTTGCCGAGAGTACCAACACCTACTATCTAGAAACCGTTCCGAATCACGCATTAAAGCTCGAGGTGGAGTATCAGCATTGCAAAGAGGATCCTCTTCCGGTGAGTTTCCGGCGAACAAATTCCATCACCTCTGTTCGTGGCAGGAAAGTAAGGTTCATTGTCTTAAAGTCCATTCCACGGGATGTGAAATGCAAGGGAGCTTTAAAGAAAAGCTCTCAGAAGTATGAGATCGCTCCTAGCCCAGATAACCAGACCCAGGCCTATATTATTCTCGGAAAGAATGAAAAATTGATTCAGGCCGAATCAGTCAAACCTCAATAATCAGCCGTAGCAGAGACCGCAGTCCGGGCATTCAGTGAGAGTGGGCTTAAACTTCACTCCACAGGCCTGACAGACCACTTCTTCTGCAGAGGTATCAAAGACCTGAGAGAGATTTTCAAAATTGGGTACATGACCGCCCACATGCTTCAGATAATCTTTGTGAAAATACTCCTGAAGCTTCGGCAGATCTTCTTCCTTTCCCCAGACTTCGACAGTCACCTTACAGCCCGTGGTGCAGGTTGCGCCGTTGGTTTTAAAGTCGATGCTGACTCCGGAAGACTTGAGCTTTAACTGATGGTTTTTTGCTTCCTGGAGATCCATCACCCCTAAAAAGACTTCATTCATTTAGCACCCCAATAGTGGACATGTATTCAAGACAGTTGGAGCCAATACAATCAAATTTTGTTTTCGGAGAATAGAACTCAATCCTTGAACTCGGACGTTCTCTATCTTCGTAATCGGTTTGGATGAGAAATGACTTTCCTGACTTAAAGTACGACTTCGCCTTGATTCGACTTGAAAATGCAGCGTTTTGAATAAAAAGCATTTGATGCCGATGTCTTCGAGCGGTCGGAAGGTAGAAAAAAGAAGGTTGATTAATTGTCGAATTGAGCTCGAGGTAATAGTCCATGGGAGTCTGTTCAGGCAAAGTAAGACCAAGCTGTTTTCCCGATTCATACACTTGTTTAATGTAATCTGTCGATTCGACCATTAGGGTATGCCCTTTGAAAGTCACCAAACAATTATTAGATTGTGTCGAGACAATCTCAATCGGCCCATCAGAGCCAATTTTAAAAGGCCACAGACCTGGGCACCCGTAGTACTTGAATTCGTATTTGGGAGCATTAAGAGTCGGTATTTCCCCCTTAAAAACAAGGCGAGAAGGAAATCTACTCGAGTTGTATTGATAGAAATAATAGCTTAACCCAAGGTAGCCGGCTCCCAAAAAAATGAAGATATAAAGAGCAATTCTCTTCATTTAAATTTTTCTCCCAGATAATCCAGATAATCCTTCACCCCAAGATTCCCCACAATATCTTTAGTCGTAATGGAGCGACCTTTGGAATGAATATTCTTCTGAAGAAATTTTAAGATCTCTCCAAACTCCCCTTTTTTTACATCTTTTTTAAACCCCGGAAGATCTTTTTTCATCTTCTGATAGAGACTCCCTGAGATCAGATTTCCTAAGGTGTAGGTCGGGAAATAACCAAAAGCCCCTCCGGCCCAATGAGAGTCTTGAAGGATCCCTTCTGCATAATTTTGCGGTCTGACTCCCAGGTAATCCTGATACTTCTCATTCCAGATCTCCGGCAGATCCTTGGCCTTCAGTCCATGATTAAAGATCTGCTCTTCAATCTCAAAACGGATGATCACGTGTAGATTGTAATAAAGCTCAGGTGACTCAACCCGAATAAGCCCGGGGACAGATTTATTGAAGTAACGGTAGAGAGTTTCCACATCCATATTTTTAAAATGCTTCGGGAAATGCTTTTTCATATGGGGAAGGATGTAGTGGGAGAATTCCTTGGATCTTCCGATCACATTTTCCCAGAATCTAGACTGAGACTCGTGGACTGAAAGGGAGACCGCTTCCTGAAAAGGTGTCCCTTCCCACTCTCTTGGAAGACCGTGCTCATAAAGGGCATGCCCCACTTCGTGCATAGTTGAAGAGAGGGAATCGAGATCTTTTTCGTTATAACGGGTCGTGATCCGCTGATCCTGGGGGGAGATATTGATACTAAAAGGATGAGTGGAAATATCCAGGCGGGAATTGGCCTCCGGGAGACCAAATTTTCTCGCCACAAATTCTGAGAGTGCCTTCTGGTCTGCGATGGGAAAGACACCCTTGGGATCTTTTACTTTTACAAACCTGCCATCGTCCTCGACCTTATCCCGGAGAAGGATGAGTCCGTCTCGAAGCTCCAGGAAAAGTTTTGAAATCTCGGCCGAAGTGAACTCTTTGTCGTGAAGCTTGATGAGCGCATCGTAGGGTTTCTTCTCATCAAAGAAAGACGTCTCCCGCTTTTTAAGCTCAATGAGCTTCTCTAGATGGGGAAGAAAGCTCTTCCAGTCATTTTTCTTCCGGGCCTCTGACCAGGCATGCGTGGCATGAGTCTGGGCTTCAGAAAGTTCCATGACATGCTTCAGGGGGAATTTATTATTAAGGTCAAAGTCGTACTGAAGTTCTTTGAAGAGTTTCTTCTCCATCCCCTTCATCTTCTCCTTAGAGAATTTTTTTAGAAGTTTTTTATACTTCTCATTCGTGATGTGGGTATGGAGCATTCCCTGAAGATAACTCAGGCGCTTGGCCCGATCCTCCACGGCTCCTTTGGGCATCATCGTTTCCATGTCCCAATATAGGAGGGAATGGAGAGAACGGAGATAGGAGTATTCGCGCAAATGGGATTTGATTTTTTCGAGGCTCATGGGGTTTCCTTTCCCCCAATTTTACCTCATTTGAAGAGAGATTTATAAATATCTTCGTCGAAACCGAAGGCGAGTGTCTTTCCATCTTTCTCAAGTATCGGTCGCTTGATCATGGAGGTGGTTTCTGTCAGAAATTTAATCTTCTTGGCCTCGGTGAGAGGCTCGTAGGCTTCTTTATTCTTCCGGTAGGTCGGTCCCTTAGTGTTTACGGGAAGCCCACCGAATTTCTCCGCCCAACGCTTGATCTCCACTGGTTCAGGAGGGCTCTTTTTAAAGTCCACAAACTCGTAGGAGATCTTTTTTTTCTCCAGGAAAGTTCTGGCCTTTTTAACAGTATCGCAATTAGGGATTCCGAAGAGCTTGATCATGAGATGTGCTGAGTGACCGTGCGAAGAATGGTATCGAGTTCTACGGGCTTACTGAGAAAGGCCGTGACGTTGTAACTTTTCATCTTTTCCTTGGCGTTCGCCTCGGCGGACATAACCACAGTTGGGATATTGGACCAGTCCTGGTTTTTGAGCTGCTCAGTCCGGAAGGTATAACCATCCATCACCGGCATCATAAGATCAATTAAGATGAGGTCAGGCCGCTTGTCCTGAAGGCTTTTGAGTCCTTCCAGACCATTGACGGCACTTGAAACATGAAACCCTTCGCTTTCCAGCAACTCAACAAGGAGCTCTCTAATCGAGGTGTCATCTTCAACAACTAAGATACGTTTGGACATAGACATTTAGTGTTAATCTTTTAAGGCTGAATAGTCAATGAAACCACAATTGACTTAAGTATAAATTCAAAGGCTTGAAAAGTTTTTTGTTAACTATTAAAAACTTCTTTATAAGTTTGAACCAGGTAGCTTAAGGTCGGGTTTTCAGGGTTTGATTTTCGCCAGCTTTGGTAATCTTCTCTACGCCATAAACCCCGCGCTGTTTGTCCTGACGGCGACAATAAGGTGATGCTCTCCAGGTCTCTGGCTTCCGGAAAAAGCCTTTTAAACCATTTCTCGACCTGCTGCGATGTGAAATAGACTTTCTGGATTTTGTGCCTTCGGATTTGCTCAAGAAGTTCAAGATTCCATTCGATCTCTATAAGATCCGTATCAGAGGCCCTTCCTTCCCGGCGGACACAGGACTTGATGACATCCCCTATTCCGATTCCTTTTTCACGGAGAAAGTTCTGAATGGATTTTTTATTAGTGAGTGGTCGATCGAAAACGAGGCTCAGAATTTTCCAGAGAAGATTTCTTTCTCCTCCAAAGTAAAAATCAATCTCAGTCTCTTTAATTTCACCCTTCCTATCTGGGTCGGAGAATTTACCAATGGGGAAACTGCCGATGATCATGGCCTTGGCCCCCTTGGGAATGAACTCTCCATAAGGGTGAAATTCTCTCTTACTCACTGAGGGGCAGCTCCAGGATAAAAGTTGAGCCGGTCCCTACCTGAGAATCTACTGAGAGAGAGCCACCGTGCTTTTCAATGATCTGCCGGGAGATAAAAAGGCCCAGACCCAGGCCTGAGACTTCGCTGGAAGAAATGGCCCGCTCAAATCTCTCAAAGATGCGGTCGATGTCTGATTCAGCAATTCCTGGTCCCCGGTCCTGAACATAGAAGATCGCCCGGTCTTTTTTCTTCTGAACCTCCACCTTGATGGGTCTGCCTGCACCGTACTTCATGGCATTGGTGAGAAGATTCACCACCACCTGTTCGATGCGGTAGCTATCCCCTTTAATGGTGACTGGGCAATTGAGGTTGGCCGAGAGCTCGCAGCCCGAAGCCTCAAGCTGAGGGCGAAACCGCTCAAGAACTTCTTCAACAAAACGGCAGAATTCAAATTCTTCCAGGTTAAGGGCCAGATGATTCGCATTAATCCGGGTGATCTCAAGCATGTCATCAATGAGGCGGTTGATTCGAGTGAGCTGTTTGTAATCCATCTCCAGGGCCTTCAACGTTTTGGGATCATCGACTCCGGACTTATGAATGTTTCGTCGTCTCATCTGGTTCTGCAAGGTAAGACTTTGGAGCGGAGTTTTAAGTTCGTGGGAGGCAATGGAGAGGAATTCATCCCGGGCGTGGATGGACTCCTGAGAGTGAGCAAAAAGAAGAGAGTTTTCCAGAGAGAGAGATACTCTGTAAGCGATTTCTTCAGCAAGTTTCACATGACGCTGTTCCATGATCCTGCCACTTCCAGTGGTGGTGAAAAGAGTCAGAGTTCCGAGAAGACTTTCACGTCCTCTCAGTCGTAGGGTTAAAACACTACTCATCTTCGCTTCCCGCACCTCCCGGGCAAAATCTGCGCCGAAATTTCGCTCAAGCCGATCATGGCTTAGACCTGAGTAGAGTATATTTTTTCCGGACACAATGGAGCCCAAAAGAGGATGTTTTTCATCATAGCTTTCCAGGCTGGCCGGATTCATTCTGGAAAGAGTTTTTATGATTTCCGGATCATCATGACTCAGGAGAATCCGGTCAACCGTACCATCGGGTTTAAGTAAATCCATGAAAAGACCATCACATAGAAAGGAGAGTGTGGTTTCGGAGAATCTCTGAATGTTCTCGGAGAAATCAAGAGAAGCGGAGAGATTCTCTGAGATCTCGGCAAGAAACTTCTGCTCCTCTTCGACTTGTCGCCTCTCTGTCACATCAAGAACTGTTCCCATCACCCGGTAAGGTTTCCCTCGACGGTCATAAAAGGCCATTCCTGAACTGTGCACCCATCTTATTTTTCCATTGAGACCGATGATCCTGTGATCAATTTCATAGGCAATCTTTTGCTCAAGCGCTTCGCTCACAGTTTTCCACAGGGATTCCCGGTCATCCGGATGAATATGAGATTCATAGGCCGTGGTGGTCCCCGGAAACTCCCCTTTGTCATAGCCAAAAATTCTCTCTGTCGTTTCATCCCAGATGACTTTGTCTTTATCCGGGATCCACTCCCATATGCCCACCTTCCCTACCCGCACGGCCAGGGAGAGACGCTCTTCGATATTCACCCTCATGGCATTACTATAGGCGAGGGCCTCCTGGGTTTCCCGCTCTTCGGTGACATCCCGAAGAATCATAGCGAGTTCTTTAACTTTTCCATTCTGATCTTTTACCGGGGAGAACCAGGCGCTGATCCAGCGGGGACGCCCCTCTCTGCCCAACGACTGAGGATCCAGATGAAATGGTGGTACTTCAACCGACTCTCCTCCATAAGCACGGATAAGATAGTCGTAGATGCCGATTGCTTTACTCGAAGGATCTGTGAGGATGTTATAGCCCTCGAGCTGATCTTTTGTTGTATCAAAAAGCTTTTCCCAGGCATGATTGACCTCAAGGGGGCGCCCCTCGAGATCATAGATTTCCATAGGCAGAATGGACTGTTCAAAAAAGGTCCGGAATCGTCTTTGTAAATCCTGCCATTCTTCATCAATCCTTCGCTCATCGGTGATATCTCTCTGAACACAAACATAATGCACTTCCGAGTGAAGCCGCAAAAGAGTAATCCGGCAGGAGGTGATGAGGACGGTTCCATCTTTTTTCCGGTTAACCCACTCGCCGACCCACATCCCCTTCTCGCTTACTTCCTGGAGAATTTCTTTAAGATAGAGAGAAGAAAGTTCGTGAGGGTAGTCACTTAGGAGCTCGAAATTTTTCCCAAGGAGTTCATCATTCTGATAGCCGTACATTTTTTCCAGGGCCGAATTGGTGTAGACAATTGTCCCTCGGGTATTGGTGATCCCCACTGCTTCAGAGATACTCTCCAGAACAAGAGACTGAACACTCAGGGCTTCTTCAAACTCAACCCGGTCAGTGACATCCACGCCCAGGCAATAGATCTGAGTCCCTTTTACTTTGCAGGTAAAAGAGATCCATTTCCATTGACCGTTTTTATGCCGGCACTTAGTGACAAAGTCTTTGACGAGGGAGCGGCTCCCCAGGAAAAGAGAAGTCATGACAGCAAGTGTTTCTTCCCAGAAATCCGGATGAATGTAGTTTTTAACTGGTCGACCAATAACCTCTTCCGGGTCCCAGCCCAGGACAGGGTTGGCCTCTTCATTGACCTTATGAAAAGTTCCGTCGGCCTTGATAATGGCCACAATATGATTGGGAAGCCCCAGGACTTCCCGGAACTCATCAAGGGTCAGTTGGTTTTTTTTCTCGGCAGGCATGAAGACTCAGCATGACAAAATTTATGCTGCCCGACAAGAGAGGGGGACCATAAGAAATCTTGCGCTATATTTGGCAAGTGCCATTGAGAGTAACAGGCCCCTCACTCAAAGAAGCGGTGATCTTTTTATCAGAGTACATGAGAACACGAAGAGTCTTCTTTTCAGATTTAAAGATTAGAGGCGAAGGTCCCTCTTCCACTTCCTCATGATAAGCGACTTCCACGGCTTCTCCATTCAAGGTGTAGGCCCCTGTCTCTCCTAAGCAGCGGAGAGTGGTCTTTTTGCCACTAAATTCACAGTCAAGCGCCTGAGGGCTATCGGAGATCCCATAAACCTCACAGCTCAAAGCGGAGGCGTGAAAGGAGAAAAGCATAAGGGAGGTAAAAAAGAGGGCCTTTTTCATAGGGTCATCTCAACACGTCCCAAAGTACTCAGCAATGGGTAATGCGGTATTTTAAGAAGACCCTTACTTTTTTTCACGGTCTCGACATCTTTGGGGTTTTCCTGTCCCCTAGGGTTTAAAAAGCCCTCCATGTTAAAATTGATCATACCGCTCTCCCTATCTCTCTTATCCCTTAGTACGTCTGCTGCCAGACTCCCCGGAAAATACACTGAACTCATTCGCTTTATTCAACCGGCCCCGGATCAGGGTGAGACCAATACCTGTCTTTTTATGGCCTCCACTGGTGCCATGGAACTTCTGCTGAATCGTAAACACAATGTCCGTCGTCCCAGACCGAATGGACGCTTTGATCTTTCCGAATCCTTTTTGATCCATCAGTACAATTTCTCCAGCCGCAAGGATCCTCAGGAACATTTCATCGAAGGTGTTATTGCAAAATTCAATCGCGGCGAAGCCGTCTTAAACCGGGACTGGCCTGTCCCTTTGGATGCCAAAGGGGTGGCCGAAATGAGTGTATGGAATCTTCACCCTCAGTTTCCTTCTCTTCCTCGAGTAGAGGTGCCAGGGATTAAATCGGAGCTCCTTTTTTCCCGGGGAAGAAAGTGGGCCACGGAAGTCCTTCTTCCTGAGGATGTTGAAACTGTGAAACGAGCTTTGGTGGAAAGACGAGCACCAGTGATCATCAATTATAATGATGATGGCTACTGGCACGTGGTTCTCATTGTGGGTTACTCAGACCGCGCCAAGGGAATCTGCTACGAATTAGAAGAAGAAGAGTGCAATAAACGTGGTGCCTTTGCCCTCCGGGATTCGGATGGGAAGCGCTATGAGTTCCGGGCCTACAACTGGTTTTTAAAATACGCTAACGCCGCAGCCGTGGTAGAGCTTCAGTAATTACTTTTTAAGATCAATCAAACTTAAAAATTCTCCCCGAAGCTTCGGGTCCTGCTGGAATTTCCCATCCAGAGCGGAAGTGATCATCGAGGCATTGGCCTTCTTGGCACTTCGGCAGGTAAGGCATCCGTGGGATCCTTCCACCACCACCATCACCCCGGCCGGGCGAAGTTCTTCTTTAATTGCCTGCATGATTCCGTAGCACATGCGCTCCTGAAGCTGAGGTCTCTGGGCGTAGGAGTCCACGATGTGGGCAAGCTTGGAGAGTCCCACTACTCGTGACTCATCTCCAATGGATGTATCAGGAAGGTAACCCACGTGGGCCTTGCCTGTGAATGGGATGAAGTGGTGAGAGCAAAGTGAGGTGTAATCAATATCTTTAAGAATAATCACTTCATTGTAATTTTCGGCCGGAAAGGTCGTATCAAAGATTTCTTTCTGATCGGTTCCTAGGCCTGAGCAGACTTCAAGAAGAGCCCGGGCCATGCGATTAGGAGTTCCGATGATGTTCTTATCCTCGAGATCTAAATCTGGGAAAGCCACTTTAAGGCCTTCGAGGACCTTCCCATAGCCTTCGGCCATGAGACTTCGAGCCTTGTTCAGAGTTAAGGCGCGCTCTTTGAGTTTAGCTAATTCATCATCCAGAAGCTTCTCAGGTTCTGAGCTACGGGCGAGTTTTCGAGCGAGGTCTTTATTGAACGTGTGTTCATAGGCCATGGTGATTTCATCCTTTTGATTTGGATGACACGATACCCTAAAGAGAATGGATTTAGAACAAGAAAAAGACCGCCAGAAGGTATTCTTCGGGCGGTCTCTTAGGTCCCATTGAGAAACTCAATCCTGTAAATTTCTCCTGGAACGATGATGAGTTTAGCACCAACCCGGCTCCTCTCCCCTCTGAATTTTCTCATAAGGAGGGCGAGTGAAGAGCTTTACTCATGCTATGGGGCTCCTTTCTAACTTCAGTCATTGCTGGCTCAATGAAGGCAGGAGTTATTATGAAACGGAATTCACTCTTACTCATGGCCTTATTCTTTAGTTTTTCAGTTTGTCAGATGGAAGAGAGCGAGGATGAAGAACGAGAAGAAGAGGAAGTGGTCGCTAGGATTCTGTCAGCTCCGGAGAGTCTGGTTCCAGGAAATGCTTCACCATCCTGACCACGGTGTCGTAGTCCATAGGTTTAGACATAAAAGCCCCGGCAGCTTCAACCTTTTCCATCACTGAGACAAGATTCCCATTGGCCGTCATCATCACGACCGGGATGTCAGCGAGGCGTGGGTCCTGGCGCAGGCCCACATGAAAATCAGCACCATTCATCACTGGCATCATGTAATCAAGTAAGACCAGATCAGGCAGCTCCACATCTGGAACCCGCTTGAGGTATTCCAGAGCAACCTGACCATTCTTTGCCCAGACTGATTCGAAACCTTCAAGTTCTAAAAGAGAGGTGATGGAATTGCGCAGATCTTCATCATCATCCACCGTCAGTATTTTTTTTATGGTCGAATTTCTCATGATCACCTCGGCGGATTTATTCTAACAGCTTCCTGCCCCCAAGCAACTGGAAAAGGGTTAACAGGTGCTTAACATGATTTGCTCTGTCTTGCTTGGTCAGGAGTACGCGATAGGATCAATCTGGAGGTCATGATGAAAATAAAAAACAAAGAATGGATGAAAGAAATCCTCGTCAGAAAGAATCAGTTTATCCAGCGGCATGTTTCAGAGCCCCAGCGCCTGGGACTTCGCCTTTTTCTCTCTCTTCCCCGGAAAACCCAGTATTGGCTCACGAAGAAAGCCCTGAAAAAAGGACTGCGGAAAAAATGGGAAGAAATGGGACGCGCTTAAAATAGACGAGACAATTTTCCTCAATTTCCCTTCTTCAACTGACCCATTTCTCCTCGAGAAATGACTGTCTTAAATGGTTCTTTAAAACTTTAGGCTGAGGTTGTTGACGCGAATATTTTTTTTATGCAAACATGAATGTATCTTAAGGCGGGCCAAAGAAGGCACGGCTTCAGCGACAAGGATGGTTTGCATTGAAAAAAACTCTCTTCTTCTTTTTCATTCTCCTGAGCTTTCTCTCTTGTGGGAAAAAATCCGAGGCCAATCAATCAAAGACCGCCTTAACCCAGGAACAAACCGAAGATGAACTCAAACCTACTGTGCGCTTTGATGTCAACGCTCAAACCTTTGGCTTCACCCGCTCACAGGATGAGAAAGTGCAAAGAGCAGCAAGCCTCATCAGACGCATCATCGCCTCTGAAGAATTCAAGCAGCAAGTCCTGAACTATACCTTCCAGGGTAAGAAACAATTTCACGACAATGACGGTCTCACAAACTTAGAGATCTATCAGAAAATCATCGATGGCTCAGAGAAGATGACAGGCCTTGGGAAAAATTCCATCATGGACCTCGAGCTTGAGCTCTATACGGATCATGACTCCAATACCATTGGTTACACCTATCCCAATATCGTCCGGGTCTTCATGAACAGGAAGTACTTCACCAAGTTTAAACCCTATCACGTGGCCGCCAATATGATGCACGAATG